>JAJUHM010000083.1 GCA_029279925.1 Aquabacterium olei | reverse complement strand
GCGGTTGCGGGCGCTCTGTTGGCCAGCAGCCAAACCAGGGCCTGCTTCAGTCCGGCCAACATTTGCGGCGTGATCATGTCAATCACGCTTCTGAACTTGAATGGGACGGACGTCACGCCTTCACGGATGTGCCAGCTGTCGTCGGTGATCCGGTATGTAGAGCCGCCTCTGGTCTTAGCGTACCCAGCATGGGGCTCGGCCGTCAGACATGTCGACAGCACAACGGTCTTCTTCATGACTTGCTCGCCTTTACATCCAGACGTTGCTGCATGGCGGAGATGGCCCGAGCAGCGGCTCGGCGAACGTGGCGTCGCGTGTAAGTTGAAGCGGTATCAGACGTCTGACTCCATCCCATCAGCGTCGACCGGATTCGCTTCTCCCGCTCCGGTGGCACATTGCTCTCCTCCATGAGCGCACTGAACCGGTCATTCCACGTGTGCCGGAGTAGGTGTGGTGAAAGCAGAGATGGCAGCAAACGATCGGCGCGTCGCATCTCCAGGAACATCTTGTTCAGACCCGCGATCGAGAGCGGTCGGCCACTGCCGCCAGCGACAAACAAGATGTCGTGCTGAGCAGCGCGTCCTTGTGCCCCCCGGGCGTTCAAAATGTAGTCATGGGTCGCCTGCGCGAGGTCATCGGAAATGGGCAGAGCCCGTGCTTGTGTCTTCGTCAGCGGCTGATGTGTCCGCGGGTCGTCCGGGGCATCGGCCCTCCTCGCAATCAACACAATGTTCTTCTGAAAGTCGATGTCCCCAACCCGAAGGCCAAGCAGCTCTCCTCGTCGAATTCCGAGCTCAATGAACCATCGGAGGATCAGCTTGTTTCGAGCAATGGCATGAGCGTTGCGCCACAGCGCTACCGATGCCTCCCCCTTACTGGCGGCATCAACGCGCTCAAAGTCTTCCGTATCCAGTCCCTGCCGCTGATCCACGTCGCTTCGAACACCAACACTAGGTGCGCGGGCTCTCATTGCTGAGCATGTTTTGTCGATGCGATCTTTGAGTTCCAGATATCTAGCGCCACGTGTGTTGTCGCGGTACAGATGTCGTTGACCCAGCCAATGCAGATAGGCTTGCATGTAGTGCAGGCGCGTGGCTGCCGAGGCACGACTAACAGGGTCTGAAGTTATCCCACCAATGGAACCAACGCGCTGCGATGCCTCGCGCGCGATTAAATCGACCTCCTGCAGTTGCAGGAACTGCCCGCGAGCCATACGTGCTTCAAGGTCAATGCCCTGCAGAGCCAAGGTCTTGAGGAGCACCATGACTGCATGCATGCACTGTCGGATCGTGGCCGATGATCGGCCGCGCGCTCGAAGGACGGTCAGCGCATAGACCAGCGGGGATGTCAGCGGTTGGCCGGTCTCGTCGCAGAGCAGCGGCAGCCGCTCTCCAGACGACATGACGAGCAGCCGTGTATGGAAATGCATTTGTGTTCCTGGAATGCAGCGTCCACGCCTGACGCGATGCGGTGACTGCCGCTTGCTTGGCGATGCAGTTGACCGAATCCTGTCAAGCTGATGCGGAGGGCGTAGCTCTCCGGCGTCTCAGGACATTGACGAACCGATCGATTCAGGAACACACTGGTGTCACCACAACCCCAGGTCATTCCTGACCGAACCGAGGCGGCGGGCCACCATGGCCCGCCGTTTTTCTTTAGCTCATTGGCGTCCCTCCGGTTGAAGGTCCATGTGCATGAGCGAGGCGAGCAGCTTGGCACTCTCGTTGAGCTTCCGGACGTTGTGAATCAATTCACAGCGCTGCTCCCCGCGCAGGTGGTGCAACGTCTCCAGACACAGGGAATAGAGTTCGACCTCTTCGTTGGTTGCGCCATCGCGCATAGCCTGCTTGACCAGTCGGTCATGATGCGCAGCCCATGCGAGGTCGTGCCGCTCCCGAGCAGGAAGGTCGAGGAGTTCCGCGACACGATCGATGGTTTCCGTGTCGAAGGGCCTGCGAACGCCACGCTCCACAGCGCAGAATTGGCCGGGGTCCAAGCGCAGGTTGTGCGCAATGGTCTTTTGAAGTAAACCGCTGCGAATTCGCAGGCGTCGCAGCACACCAGGGAATCGAAACATGTTGTCAGTCACGAAGCGTTCTCATGGCCAAGAAATGTCAATTTCTTCGGCTTGTCATCGTATGGACTGGCTATCGGTTCGTCGACTACAGCAGATTTGTCCGCGTGGGACTTTCGCGTGAGGCCTATCGCAACGTGGTTTCCTATGCCGGCCCCAGGGCGAGCAGATGCCTCGGACCGCCTAGAACTCTCTGCCGAAGACTTTCGCGTGGCGTTCAAGGCAGCGTTTCAAAGGCAGGTCATGCAAAGCCTTTTCGTCGAAATTCAGGCGAAGACGGGGGACGCAACTGTCAAAGATGTCATACGCAGGATCTGCGACCCGGGTCATGAGGCGGCTGCGTTGAGGACCTGGTACGCGCGCGCCCGTGGAGAGCGAATCCCTCGCCCGGAAACCTTGCGCGTACTGCTCAGTTCCGTGCCGGGAATCAAGCTGGACATTCACCACCCGATGCTGACCTGGCTCGCAGCACCGGACCTCGACCCTCGATCCATCAGGCGCCTCAAAACACGAATGCCGGCTGAATGGAAGAGTGCATTGGATGCATTGCGGGCAACGCCCACAGATCTGCTTGAAGCATCTCCAAGGCTCGTTAAGCTGGTAGGCCTTGATCGCCTAGGCTACCTGGACGCACTGATGCTGTTTGCCGCAGACAGATTCATCTCTCGCACCACACATGAACGGCGTGCCGCATTGAATCGAATCTTGTGGCTTCTACCGCTGCTGTATCCAGATGATCCCCTTTGGCAGGGATGCGAAACCGGCGAGCACCGTGATCGGCTTCGCTGGCTGTTTGCGCTGATAGATCACTCTCTCGGCTTGCTGGGACCAGATAGTCCCTCGCACACCTGGTCGGGGCAAGATCGGTCGGTGCTGCTGTTTGTCCAACATTGGCGCCTGAACCAGCACCGACTTTCACATCCCCAGGCTTGCCGTACTCAACAGGCACGCAGGCGCTACTGGGCACGCGACTGGAAATTTCGGTAGGTCACAACGGCAACCAACCAGAGTTTCTGTACTGGCAGCGCAAACAACAGCTATTCCGGCAATGACTCCGCTGGTCACTGAACCCACTCTTCCCCAATCGTCTCGGCCTGCTCCAGCACCAGTTCCACCGCGGCATCAGCCAGGTCAGGCGGGTACTTGTACTTGCGCAGGATCCGCTTGACCATCAGCCGCAGCTTTGCGCGCACGCTCTCGCGCTGCGCCCCATCCAGGCTCATGTTCTGACGCAGGCTTTCGGTCAGGTCAGGTGCGATCTTCTTCAGCGTCTCGTCGCTCAGCTCCCGCACCGCTGATTCATTGATGATCAGCGCGTCGTAGAACTTCACCTCGACGTCGCACAGGCCCAGGCTCTCGCCGCGTGAAGCCGCCTCGCGGAACTTCTTGGCCATCTCCACCAGCTCTTCCATCACCTGCGCGGTCTCAATGGACCGGTTCTGGTAGCGCTTGATGACGTTGCCCAGCAGCTCGGAGAACTTGCGCTCTTGCACCACGTTGGTGGCAAAGCGGCTCTTGATCTCGCCTTCCAGCAGGCGCTCCAGCAGCTCCACGGCCAGGTTGCGCTCCGGCAGATTCTTCACCTGGGCCAGGAACTCGTCGTCCAGCAGGCCGATGTTGGGCTTGTCCAGGCCCACGGCATCGAAGATGTCCACCACGCTGTCAGACACCACGGCCGAGCTGATGATCTGGCGGATGGCCAGCTCGCGCTGCTCGTCGGTCTTCTTCTGCTGGGTGATGTCCTTCTTGGTCAAGATCACCTTCACGGCCTGCATGAAGGCCACCTCTTCGCGCACGGCCTTGGCTTCGTCCAGCGTGCAGCACAAGGTGAAGGCCTTGCTCATGGCCAGGGCCGTGTCGGCAAAGCGCTTCTTGCCGTCGCGCTGGCCTTCGCTCTTCAGCCCCAGCACATGGTTAGCCGCACCAGCAAGAACCTTGTGCCCACCTGTGAGGAAGCCGCTGTAGTCAAAGCCATGCAGCATGGCGCGCAGCACGTCGAGCTTTTCTTCCAGCACGGCGTAGGCCTCGTGGGCGTCCACCGTGGGCTTGCCACGGCCCTTGCTGGCCGTGTACTCCTTCATGGCGGCCTTCAGCTCGTTGCCGATGCCGATGTAGTCGACCACCAAGCCACCCTGCTTGTCCTTGAACACGCGGTTCACGCGGGAAATGGCCTGCATGAGGTTGTGGCCCTTCATGGGCTTGTCCACGTACAGGGTGTGCACGCAGGGTGCGTCGAAGCCGGTCAGCCACATGTCGCGCACGATCACCAGGCGCAGCGAGTCGGTCGGGTCTTTGAAGCGCTTCTCCAGCCGCTTCTTGACTTGGCCGCTGTAGATGTGCGGGCGCAGCAGGGCCTTGTCGCTGGCCGAGCCCGTCATCACGATCTTGACTGCGCCCTTCTCGGGGTCTGCGTCATGCCAGTCGGGTCGCAGCTTGATGATCTCATCGTACAGGTGCACGCAGATGTCGCGGCTCATGGCCACGACCATGGCCTTGCCGTTCTGCGCCTTGTTGCGCTCCTCAAAGTGCTTGACCAGGTCTGCCGCCACGGCCGCCACGCGGGGCTCGGCGCCCACCACCTTTTCCAGGGCAGCCCAGCGGCTCTTGAGCTTGGCCTGGGTGCTTTCCTCTTCGTCTTCGGCCAGCTCGTCCACCTCTTCGTCGAGGTGGGGCAGCTCGTCTTCCTTCAGGCTGAGCTTGGCCAGGCGGCTCTCGTAGTAGATGGCCACGGTGGCGCCATCTTCCTTGGCCTGCTGCATGTCGTAGACATGGATGTAGTCGCCAAACACAGCACGCGTGTCGCGGTCTTCGCTGGACACAGGTGTGCCGGTAAAGGCCACGAAGGTGGCGTTGGGCAAGGCATCACGCAGGTGCTGGGCGTAGCCGGCCTGGTACTTGTGTTCCACCTCATAGGCGGACGGCACAAAGTTGGCGGGCAGTGCCGTGCTGGTTTCATCACCCGTCGTCACCGCAAACGCGGCCGCATCGGCTTGGCCCGCCTTGCGCTTGACCGTCTTGAGCTTGGCCTCGAAGCCGTACTGCGTTCGGTGCGCTTCATCGGCGATCACGACGATGTTGCTGCGGTCTGAGAGCACCGGGAAGGTGTCTTCGTCTTCCCCCGGCATGAACTTCTGGATGGTGGCGAACACGATGCCGCCCGAAGGCCGATTGGCCAGCTTGGCGCGCAGGTCTTGCCGTGTCTCCACCTGCACGGGCTGCTCGCGCAGCAGGTCTTGCGCCAGGCTGAACACGCCGAACAGCTGACCGTCCAGGTCATTTCTGTCGGTGATGACCACGATGGTGGGGTTCTGCATGGCGGGCTCTTGCATCACCCGCGCTGCAAAGCAGGTCATGGTGATGCTCTTGCCGCTGCCCTGGGTGTGCCAGACCACACCGCCCTTGTGCGTGCCACCCGGACGGGATGCAGCCACCACATGCTCGATGGCCGCGCGCACCGCGTGGAACTGGTGGTAGCCAGCGATCTTCTTGATGAGGCCACCATCGTCCTCGAACAGCACGAAGTAGCGCAGGTAGTCGAGCAGGTAAGCCGGGGCCAGCGCACCGCGTACCAGGGTTTCCAGCTCGTTGAACTGGCCCAGCGGGTCAAGCGTGACGCCGTCGATGGTGCGCCAGGCCATGAAGCGCTCAGCGTTGCTCGACAGCGAGCCCATCAGGGCCTCGGAGCCGTCCGACACCACCAGCACCTCGTTGTACTGAAACACGTCAGGGATCTGGGCCTTGTAGGTCTGGATCTGGTCGTAGGCCTTCCAGATGTTGGCGTTCTCATCGGCCGGGTTCTTCAGCTCCAGCAGCACCACGGGCAGGCCGTTGAGGAACAGGATGATGTCGGGGCGACGGGTGTGGTGCGGGCCCTTGAGCGAGAACTGGTTGATGGCCAGCCATTCGTTCGCTTTGGCGTTGCCCCAGTCCACCAGGCGCACGAAGTCGCCACGGGTTTCGCCGTCCTTCTGGTATTGCACCGGCACCCCGCCGACCAGCAGGCGATGGAAGTGCCGGTTGGCCGACAGCAGCACGGGGGTGCCCAGGTCTTGTACCTGCTTGAGGGCGTCTTCGCGGGCCGCCAGCGGGATGTGTGGGTTCAGCCGGGCAATGGCGTCACGCAGGCGTTGGGGCAATAGCACCTGGCGGAAGTGATCGCGCTCAGGGGCTGGGCCATCAGGGGCGATGTCGTAACCGCTCAGGTGGGTGTAGCCGACTTCGATGAGCCAACTCAGTGCTTCTTGTTCGAGCTGATCCTCGGTCATTGCCCACCCTGTACGTCGTTACTGCGCCAACCGCGCGATGTCATGCTGATAACTGTAACTGTGGTTGATGGTCTGGAGCCCCCTCTCCCCGCCGCTGAGCCAGTTCGCCTACCACTCCCCACAAATCAAACTTCCCAAAGCAGGGAACCATTGACAAGCCAGATCAGAAGAAAGTATCATCCAGCCAGGGATCGGGGGAACGATCATGCTCCAGCCATGCAAGTACTTGGTGTCATCAAACTCGACGAGTTCAAACGCAAGCACGCAGATGCCCGCGGCCCACTGGACGCTTGGCGCATCGAGGCCGAACGCGCCCATTGGGCGGGCCCGCAAGACATCAAGACCCGATACCCCAGCGCCAGTTTTCTGGCGGACAACAAGGTAATTTTCAACATCAAGGGCAACACCTACCGGCTGGTCATCAAGGCCAAGTACCAAAACGGTGTTGTCCTGGTCGAGTGGGTTGGCACCCATGCCGAGTACGACAAGTTGAAGTTGTGAGCTGTACTGGGCACACGGAAGGAACGGGTATGAAGCAACAGGTGAAAGTGATCAAGACGCAGCGTGATTACGATGCGGCTGTCGCTCGTCTGTCGGCTTTGATGGATGAGGACATCGCACCTGGCTCCAGCAAGGAGTCTGAGCTGGAGCTGTTGGCGCTGGTCATTGAGTCTTACGAGCGCAGCAAGGTGGAGCCTGCGGTGGCCGACCCTGTTGAGGCCATCCTGTTTCGGATGGATCAGTTGGGGCTCAAGAAGGTGGATCTGGTGCCCTACATGGGCTCGCTGCCCAAGGTGTCTGAGGTGCTGGCACGCAAGCGCCCCCTCAACCTGGCCATGATCCGCAAGCTGCACCAAGGTCTGGGCATTCCCGCCGACGTCTTGCTGGTTCAGACCGACGATGGAATTGACCTGTCCGAAGATCTGCCTTACGACGTGGATCAGTTCCCCCTCAGGGAGATGCTCGGTCGTGGTTATTTTCCTGGCTTCCGTGGCACGCCTGCGGAGGCCAAAGACAAACGCGAGGAGCTGATTCGCGGTTTCATGCGCGGCATGCATTTCCAGCCTGCACAGGAAGCGCGCCTGCGTGCGCCAATGCATCAAAACGGTGGCCGCTTGATGGATGAGTACGGCCTGCTGGCGTGGCGGGTGGCTGTGATCAAGAAGGCCAGGCAGATCAAGCTGAAGTCAGCGTACGCAGAGGGCAGCCTGACTGACGACTGCCTCAAGGAGTTGGCGCGCCTCTCACGCTTTGACCAGGGCCCACGCCTAGCGCAAGAGTTTCTGGCCGACCTGGGTATCGCCTTGGTGTTTGAGGACCACTTCAACAAGACCTACCTGGACGGCGCTGCCATGCTGGATGGCGACCGCCGTGTGGTGGCTTTGACGCTGCGGCATGACCGGCTGGATAACTTCTGGTTCGCCTTGATGCATGAACTGGTTCACGTCAAGAAGCATCTCAAGCCTGGCCACGAATTCATTGCCGACAACCTGGAAGACAAGCTTCATCTGCAGACCCAAGAAGAGCGCGAGGCCGACGAGGGTGCTCGTGAAGCCTTGATTCCTGCAGACGCATGGGTTGAAGCTGATTTGCTCAGCTCGCCAACGATGGAAGCTGCATTGGCCTTGGCAGACAAGCTACGCATTCATCCCACCATCGTGGCGGGACGCGTTCGCTTTGAAACCGGTAACTGGCGCTTGCTCAGCAGCATCAAGGGCGAGGTGCGTTGCCATTTCCAAGATCAACTTCGGAGGCACGCACAGCCCAGTTGATCAGCAAAGAAAAAGGCCCTTGGGTGTTAGCGCACGCAAGGGCCTTCGGTGAGGTGAATAGGGGTCTACCAAACCACCCATGCACAACACGTCTTGGGGAAGACGGCGAATCTTACCAGTTCGCAGTGCAAGGGCATCCATGAAAACCCCTCCATTCTTCACGAAGGAGTTGGCATGGCCTACGTCCGTTGGAAGAGCGTTTTTGTGCGGGCATACGTCCGCTTCCGGCGAGGACGCCGGGAGCAAGTCTGCCAACACTGGCGTTCACATCCCGGTCAGATGGAATTGTTCGTCTGACCCACTGGTGGCAGGCGCCTTGTGATCAAGGCATCTGCCCCTTCTGTGCACTCGAACCTTGAAAGGAAATCATCTTGGCTACCAAGAAGACATCCAACGAGCAAACCTCTGCTCGCGTCGCCAGCACAGCCTCTAAGCTGTTGCGCAACCCCAAGACCCCGGCAGCTGTGAAGTCTGTGGCCGCGTCAGCACTGACCCAACGACCTGGAGGCAAGCCAAAGGGCAAGTGACATCATCACAGACTGGCTGACCATGAGCCCGCTTCCTGCGGGCTCATTCGTTTTTGCGGATGCTGCCTGGCACAGGATCAAGCAACGATTCCTGTCAGGTCAACTCTTTGACCAAGGGCCTGAAGACGTCCGACATGCGCAGCGCAGCCTGCTCCAACCACGCGTAGTAGGCAGGCCATTGGTCTTCGCTTTCCAATGGCGACTCAACGCGCACCTGCAAAATGCGGCAGGCATGCCCGTCAGGCAACTCCATCCATTCGAGCTTGGCGCCCAGGGCGGTGTCAATCTCCACCTGATGAACCTGGAGCTGCTTGAACATGCTCTTGGAGTTGTCGTGGTCGATGTACACCTCCATGCCCACACGGCTTTCACGCGAGTTGACGGTGGCAGCCAGGTGGATGCCGGAGCGGCCCAAGGCGATGTTGGTCCAGTGCTGCGGCAGGGGCTTTTGCGTGCGCAGCGTGGAGCCCTTGGCCTGCAGCCAGGCTTGCCAGCCCGTCCAGAACTTCAGCTGCCGCTGTTTGGTGGGCGTGGTGGTGGCGGCCGCCTTGGCGTTTTGCTGGCCCGTCTTGGCCCAGTCATTGGGCTTGACGACCACATTGAAGCTGGGCGCCATGGGTGAATCGCCAATGCGCCACAGCTCGATTTCGACGGCGAAGAAGTCCAGCTCGTCGGTGGTGTGCTGGTTCAAGAATTCCAGCGCGGCCACATGCTCGGTGCGGAAGGCTTCGGCCAGCCAGATCACCTTGCGTGCCCCCACCCCCGCCGCGTAAGTCAGGATCTGGCCCAGGTGGGTGTGGTTGGTCTTTTCCAACTGGTTTTCGATGATGACCTTGCCGCCATCGTCGGTGCAGAGGATGTCGACCTTGAAGTCACCCACTGGGTGCTCTGTGCCGACCAGCTCCAGCTCGCTCAGGCCCAGCGATTCGGCCAGCAGCGTGAGGTTGTCGGCCTGCGCCAGCCAGGGCGTGAACTCGCCGGCCTCGTGGGCCCAGGCCTTGCGCAGTGGGATGCGTTCAAGTTTGCCGAGTGGGGATTTCATGTGAGGGCATCCTCCAGTTGGGCTTGAGCTTCGGGCAGGCGGAGTTGGCCGGAGATGAGGCGGGGGAGCAAGGTATCTCTTAGTTCAGCCATCTCTCGTTGTCTTGCAACGCCATGTTTGAGCCGCTCCCAGAACGCCAGCCCAATATCCTCAAAAACATCAGATAGCTCCTGTGGCGGCACCACGACCTTGTACTGGCCCAGTTCGGACTTCGAAAAGCCAGACTGCACAGCCTTCGAACTGACGCCTTGCAGGTAGTTGTAAAAACGAGGGTCGTTCACCAATTGCAAGGCGAATTCACGCCCTACATGGATTGGGACCAGCTTCATCAGCGCGACGTTGTACGCTCCACTTAGGCCCCGGCACACACGCCCAAGTGAGTCTTTTGCTTTGTCACCACTTGCAGACCCGTAGCGCCCCAGCAGTACATCGCCTTCCGTTGCCTTTTTGAGCTTTGTTGTATCGGGTATGTAGGTCTTATGCGCGTCGGTCGAAAAGTCACGGATTTGGAGAAGGCGAACGTACCCATCACGAGGTGTATCCACGAATGTGGACGCAGGGGGCTGTGCTCCGCCCTGCAAGTCACAGGCTTCGAGAAATGGCATGACTCGCCACCCCTTCGGCACCAACCCCAACTCCGTCTCTTCCAACGCTTCAGGGAACAGCGCGGCCGTGGCCTCGTCCATGCCTTCGGGGGCGCGGCCTGCCATCTTGGCGCGCACGGGGTCGAAATCGACGAACCACGATTTGAAAATCGCTTGGGCGATGGCTTCGAGGGTGGCGTTGGTTTCGCGCAGGAGGGTGATGCGGTCGTCGAGTGCGCCAAGAGCTGCTGCGATTTCCTTTTGAGCAGTAAGCGGCGGCAGTGTGACAGGTACCGCAGAAAGAATCGCCGTATTCAAGTTGGGCATTGTTGCCCCGACGGCATGACGAATCAGCCAATCCTTGGTCTCGGGCAATCGCAAACAGTAGGAGATGAACTTTGCGTTAGCAAGGTTCTGTTTGCCCAACCGAACCTTGAGGCAACCGGTACCGCACAACCAGCCTACTTCATGCGACCGAACCAGAGCATTCTTGGTCACATCACCACGACGACTAAAAACTATGTCGTCAATTTGCAGCTTGTGTTGCTGAAGCCGTTCGACATCATCATTACTGATCCTGGCGATGCCATCTGTGACGATGCCGCCATCGCCGATGTTCGTCGGCATGACAACAGGTATGCCGAACTCCTTGTAGTCAGAGGTATGAAGTTGGCTACCAAAGGGGCCCGTCTGAATCGCACCACCTTGGGCATTACATATCGCCCCCAGCGTGGTCTTCTGCCACTCAGAACTCATACCCCAGCCCCCCCAGCTTCTGCCGAATCAGCGCATCCAACTCGGCGCCCTGGGCCATCTGCTCACCCAGCTTCTCGGTGAGCTTTTGCATCTTCCCGGCAAAGGCCTCGTCGTCGT
>JAJUHM010000082.1 GCA_029279925.1 Aquabacterium olei | reverse complement strand
GGTCACCTGCAAGAATGTGTGGACCAGCCGGGACGGCGTCGAATACGCCTGGTTCAACAATGTCGAGACCAAGCCCGGCGTCGGCTATCCCAAGGAATGGGAGAACCAGAAGAAGTGGAAGGGCGGCTGGCGCCGCAAGTCCAACGGCAGGATCGAGCCGAAGATCGGCGGCAGGTTCCGCCTGCTGGCGCAGATCTTCGCCAATCCGAACCTGCCGGAGATTGACGACTATTACGAGCCCTTCACCTTCGACTACGCGCATCTGCAGAACGCGCCGGAATCGAAGGCGATGCCGACCGCGCGCCCGGTCTCCCTCATCACCGGCCAGCGGATGGAAAAGGTCGAGTGGGGCCCGAACTGGGAGGAGATCCTGGGCGGCGAATTCGCCAAGCGCTCGCGCGACGCGAATTTCGAGGGCATCCAGAAGAAGGCGCTCGGCGAGTTCGAGCAGACCTTCATGATGTACCTGCCCCGCCTCTGCGAGCACTGCCTCAACCCGGCCTGCGTCGCCGCCTGCCCGTCAGGGTCCATCTACAAGCGCGAGGAAGACGGCATCGTGCTGATCGACCAGGACAAGTGCCGCGGCTGGCGCATGTGCGTGTCGGGCTGCCCGTACAAGAAGATCTATTACAACTGGCAGTCGGGCAAGGCCGAGAAGTGCATCTTCTGCTATCCGCGCATCGAAGCCGGTCAGCCGACCGTGTGCTCGGAAACCTGCGTGGGCCGCATCCGCTACCTGGGCGTGCTGCTGTACGACGCAGACCGCATCGAGCAGGCCGCCAGCACCGAGCACGACCGTGACCTGTACCAGGCCCAGCTCGACATCTTCCTGGATCCCAACGACCCGAAGGTGATCGAACAGGCCCGCGCCGACGGCGTGCCCGAAGCGTGGCTGACCGCCGCCCGCAACAGCCCCGTCTACAAGATGGCCGTGGACTGGAAGGTGGCCCTGCCGCTGCACCCCGAGTACCGCACGCTGCCGATGGTCTGGTACATCCCGCCCCTCTCGCCCATCCAGGCCGCTGCCCATTCGGGCCACGTCGGCACCAACGGCGAGATCCCGGACGTCAACCAGCTGCGCATCCCGCTGAAGTACCTGGCCAACCTGATGACCGCCGGTGACGTGGCCCCGGTGTCGCGCGCCCTGGAACGCATGCTCGCCATGCGCGCCTACATGCGCGGCAAGCACGTCGACGGCCAGCCCAACATGAAGGCCATCGACCAGGTGGGCCTGACGCCCGAGCTGGTGGAAGACATGTACCAGATCATGGCGATCGCCAACTACGAAGATCGCTTCGTGATCCCGTCTGCCCACCGCGAGTACGCCGAAGACGCCTTCGACATGAAGGGGGGCTGCGGCTTCTCGTTCGGCAACGGCTGCTCGGACGGTCACAGCGAGCCCAGCCTGTTCGGTGCCAAGAAGAAGCGCACCATCCCCATCAAGTCGGAGATCTGAGCCATGAGCGACATCCTGAATGCCGACCTGGCCGTGGCCCCCGCCGCCACCCCGGCGCGCAGCCTGCGTGCCCTGGCACGCCTGCTGGCCTACCCGGACGCGACCCAGCGCGAACACCTGTGCGAGCTGGCCCAGGCCCTGCGTGACGAGCGCTGGCTGCCGGCCGACCGCCAGGCCGGTCTGGCTCGGCTGGTGAGCCAGCTGCAGCACAGCGATCCGTACGAGGTCGAGTCCGATTACGTGGAGCTGTTCGACCGGGGCCGCGCCACCTCGCTGCACCTGTTCGAGCACGTGCACGGCGACTCGCGCGACCGCGGCCAGGCCATGGTCGACCTGATCCGCACCTACGAGGAAGCCGGCCTGCACCTGCACCCCGACCAAGGTGGCGAGCTGCCGGACTACCTGCCCCTGGTGCTCGAGTTCGTCTCGACGCTGGACGGCCCGGCCGCGCGCGACTTCACCAGCGAGTTCGCCCACATCCTGAACGCGCTGTACGCGGCGCTGCTGAAACGGCGCAGCCTGTATGCCCACATCCCGGCGGCGGTGCTCGAGCTGATGGCCCAGGCCATCGAGCCGACCGAGGTCACCGAGGACGAAGCCCTGGACGACGCCTGGCAGGAGCCGGATGCCTTCGGCGGCTGCAGCAGCCGCGGCCAGCAGCGCCCCGACGTTCCCCAACCCATCCACATCGTGCGCAAGCAAGCCGCTGCGCCGCAACGAGGAGCATCAGCATGAGCCTCACCCACCAGTTCTTCTTCGGGATCTATCCCTACATCGCCATGGTCGTGTTCCTGCTGGGCAGCCTGGTGCGTTTCGACCGTGACCAGTACACCTGGCGCAGCGAATCGAGCCAGATGCTCTCGGGCGGCCTGCTGCGTGCCGGCTCCAACCTGTTCCACCTGGGCATCATCGGCCTGTTCTTCGGCCACCTGGTCGGCATGCTGACCCCGGCCGACCTGGTGCACGCCCTGGGTGTGACGGCCTCGCAGAAGCAGATGCTGGCCGTCGTGGCCGGTGGCACGCTCGGCAGCCTGTGCCTGATCGGCCTGCTGATGCTGATTGCCCGCCGCCTGAACGACCCGCGTGTGCGCGCCACCTCCAAGCCGCGTGACTTCGTCGTGCTGTTCTGGATCCTGGGCACCCTGTTGCTCGGCCTGTCGACCGTGCCGCTGTCGCTGCAGCACCGCGATGGCGAAACCATGCTGCAGCTGATGGCCTGGGCTCAGCACATCGTGACCTTCCGCGGTGACGCCGCCAGCATGATTGCCGACGTGTCGACCGTCTTCAAGGTCCACATGGTCGCCGGCATGACGCTGTTCATCCTCTTCCCCTTCACGCGCCTCGTGCACGTGTGGAGCGGCTTCGCCTCGGTGGGCTACGTTGCCCGTCCGTGGCAGCTCGTCCGCAGCCGCCGCACCGGTCTGCCGCGCTGAAACGCCCCGTGCGAACCGCCTGAAAGGCCCCTCATCATGGACCTCCCCATCCCATCGTCTCCCGCGCTGCAGTCGATCCTGCGCGTGGGCCCCGACGTGCTCCACCCCGAGCCCGCCGCACTGACCGAAGCAGAGCGCCGCCAGATCGCCAGCCTGGCGCTGCTGCGTCTGGCTGCGATCGAAGACGGCCTGCTCGACGCCGATGACCCGGCACCCGTGGAAGGCGTGCTCAGCGAGGCCGCGGCCGACGCCATCGACGCCTGGCTCGCCCGCCACATCACCCTGCCCGAGCCCGACGAGGCCACCTGCCGCCGCTACCATGCCGCCCACAGCGCCCGTTACGCGCAGGGCGAGCGGGTCCAGGCGCGCCACATCCTGTTTGCCGTCACCGAGGGCGTGGACGTGCAGGCGCTGCGCCAGCGCGCCGAGCAGGTGCTGATCGCCGTGCGTGCCGCACCGGAGACCTTTGCCGAGCAGGCCCGCGCAATGTCGAACTGCCCCAGCGGGGCGGACGGCGGTGTGCTGGGCTGGCTGACGGCCGAGGAATGCGCACCGGAGTTCGCTCGCGAACTCTTCGGTCAGGACGAGGCGCAGGCCCACATCGGCGTGCTGCCGCGGCTGGTTCACAGCCGCTTCGGCCTGCACGTGGTGGAGGTCAGCGAGCGCGAGCCCGGCACCCAGCCCCCGTTCGAAGCCGTGCAGCAGGCCGTGGCCCAGGCGCTCAAGCAGCAGGCCTTTGCCACCGCCCTGCGTCAGGCCTGTGCCGTGCTGGCGGCACAGCACGGGGTGGAAGGTGCCGACATCGACGCGGCCACGTCGCCGCTGCTGCAGTGAGCGAGGAAGGTCCCGCCATGGACGACCTGCTGCAGCGTCTGCGACGCTTCCACGACGACTTCTTTCCGCAGCACCAGTCGCGCTTCCAGACGCTGGTGACGGACGGTCAGCATCCGACCACGCTGTTCATCGGCTGCTCGGACTCGCGCCTCGTGCCTTACCTGCTCACGGGCGCGGGGCCGGGCGAGCTGTTCATCGTGCGCAACGTGGGCGCGCTTGTGCCGCCCTACATGGGGCTGCACGGCCTGCATGGCACGGCGGCGGCCATCGAGTTCGCGATGTTGAACCTCAAGGTGTCACGCATCGTGGTGTGCGGCCATTCGCACTGCGGCGCCATGAAGGCGCTGTACGAAGAAGTGCCCGCCGAAGCCCGCAACCTGCAGGGTTGGCTCGACATGGCCCGCGAGGCCGCGCTGCCCGTGCAGGTGACGCCCGAAGCGTTGCGGCGCACCGAGCAACGCGCCGTGGTGCTGCAGCTCGAGCGGCTGATGGACTACCCCATGGTGCGCGCGCGGGTGGAGCGCCGTGAGGTCACGCTGCACGGCTGGCATTACGTGATCGAGGATGGTGAGGTGCATGTCTTCGATGTGCGGACCGGGCAGTTTCTGCCGGCCTCGCAGGCCAGTCACAGCGGCACCGGCCCGTATCACGAGCCACCGGCCGACGACGCGGTGGTGTTCAACGAAATCGACACGCGCTGGGGCAACCACTGAGCGTGCCGACGCACCAAGGAGCCTTGCGACCATGCCCATGGACACGAGCGGCGCCGCTGCCCGCCTGGCTGAGAACGCCGCCTTTTCGCGGCTGGACCATGCGCGACTGGTCGATCTGATGGCGCAGTGCGAACTCCGCTCGATCCCGCGCGGCGGGGAGGTGTTCTCGGCCGGCAGCCTCTGCGAAGGACTGCATGCGGTGCTGGACGGCCAGGTCAAGGTCTACGCGCGCGCCCCGGATGGCCATGAGAAGGTGATCGACGTGGTGGGCCGTGGCGAGACGCTGCCCGGCACGCACATGACCCACGCCGAAACACACCAGCACCATGCGCAGGCGCTGACGGCCGCCGTGGTGCTCATCGTTCCGGGCGACGTGCTGCGGATGGAACTGCAGCGTGATCCCGAGATGGCCACGCGCCTGCTGGACGATGCGGCCCGACAGGTACGCCGCATGATGCGCGAGATCGAGGCCACCACACTGCGCACCGCCATGGAACGGGTGTGCAGCTATCTGCTGCACCTGCCGACGCTGGCGCGGTCGGCGCCCGCCGCAGAGGCGCCATCGGATGAGGGTGAGCAGCGGCTGGTCGAGCTGCCGGTCAGCAAGAACACGGTGGCATCGTTGTTGTCGATCACCCCCGAACACTTCTCCCGTATCCTGCGCGAGCTCCACCTGGCCAGGCTGATTCACATGCACCGTCGCGAAATCTGCATCCCGCATCCCGAGCGGCTGGCCATCCAGCGATGAAGCCCGCCCGCCCGGCCGAGCCCGGTCCCCTGCGCCTGGCCCACCTGCTGTGGGCGCCTCACCGCCTCGGCTTCTTTCTGGCGGCGGTAAACCTGCTGGCCGTCTCCGGCTGGTGGGCGGGGTTCAACGCCCTGCGCTGGACCGGTCACCCCGGCATGGCCCTGCCTCCCGGCTGGCTGCACGCGCAGCTGATGGTCGGTGCCTTCATGCCGCTGTACTTCACCGGCTTTCTGTTCACCGCCGGCCCGCGCTGGCTGAACGTGACGGCGCCCACGGCACCGCAGCTGCTGCGCGGCAGCGTGGCGCTGTGCGCCGGGTGGTGGGTCGCAGCCATTGGCGCATATTGGCACCCTGCCTGGACCAGTGCCGGGCTGCTGCTGAGCCTGCTGGGCTGGCTCGACCTGTTGGTGCGCTTCCTCGCCCTGCTGCGGCAGAGTCGACAAGAAGACACACTGCACGCACGGCTGATTGCCGTGTCAGGCTGCGTGGGTGCGGCGCTGCTGGCCGTTTCCGCGGTGGCCCTGCAGCAAGGCGCCTGGCCGCTGTGGCACGCCACGTTGCTGGGCCTGCTGTGGTTCTGGATCGCCCCAGTGTTCGTGGTGGCGCTGCACCGCATGATTCCCTTCTTCACGGCCGCCGCCATGCCGGCACTGGACGCCTGGCGACCGAACTGGCTCTTGTGGACGCTGCTGTCCGGCCTGTGGGCCCAGGGCGTCCTGCACGTCGGGGATGCGCTCGGGGTGCTGCCCCGCGCGACGCTGCCCGGCTACGTGCGCCCAGCTCTCGCACTGCCTTGGGGCCTGCTCGTGATCGCCCTGGGCTTGCGCTGGGGCCTGGTGCAGAGCCTGCGCATTCGCCTGCTCGCCATGCTGCACCTGGGCTTTGTCTGGCTCGGTGTGGCCTTTCTGCTCGAGCTTCACACCGATCCGCTGCTGGCCGTGCATGCACTGGCCATCGGATCGCTGGGTTCGCTGCTCATGGCCATGGTGACCCGCGTGAGCTGCGGTCACGGCGGCCGCACCCTGGTGGCCGACGACTTCATCTGGGCGGTGTTCCTGGCCCTTCAGGCCGTGGCCGTCACCCGACTGGTCGCTCAACTCTGGCCTGCGGCCGCGCCCTGGCTGACCATCGCGGCCGCATGGGGCTGGATGGCGGTGGTGGGCGTGTGGTCGATGCGGCTGATCCGCTGGTACCTGCGCCCCCGTGTCGACGGGCGGCCGGGCTGATCTGCGATCAGACCCGGGCCGCAGGCCGCCAGGGTCGCCACTCCACCGGGCCGATGGCATCGAGCGTGTTCTTGAGCAACAAGGCATAGGCGGTGTCGCCCTCCATCACCAGACGCTGCTCGAAGAACAGGGTGTCCGGGTCGTCGCGGCCCTGCATCAGATCGACAAAGGCGCGTGTCTCGGCATGCAGGCGCACCGCCACCGGCTCGTCCTGTCGGGCCACGACCAGCCCGCCCGGCGTAGCCCGCAGGTGCAGCGTCACACCCAGGTCGGTCACCACCACATCGACGCGGCGCCCACACAGTCGCGCCTGGATCTCGGGCGAGACCAGCGGCCACCAGCGCTGGGTCAGGAACTGAGCCGCTGCCCACGAAGGCGGCTGTGTCGGCAGGCGGCGCGCCACCGCAGACAGCGTGGGCGCCACACGGGCCAGGGCTGTCCACGGCCAAGCGGGGGTCGAGGTCGTCGTCATGCCATGCTCCAGTTCATGCCCGGCTCGCGGGCCGTTGCAAAGCCGTCGGCCAGCGGCCCGGGCAGGCGCAGGCCACGCAGCACGCGCTCGGCTTCCTGCGCGGCCAGGTCGCCGACCACCAGGGCCTCGTACACGGCCATCACCTCGCGGAAGTCCTGCGAGCACGGCGACAGCCTCAGCGCATTCACGCCCGCCGCGCGCAAGGCCGGCAGGTGGTGCACCAGGCATTGCACCGCCCCCGACTGCGTCTGTATGCCATTGAGTGCAAGAAACACCTGCCCCTCCTGGGATTTCACCGTGCAGCCGTCCGGGTCGTCCCGGCAGATGAAGCCGCACTGGTCCTTCTGCAGGTTGTGGTGTCGGGCCGTGAAGCACCGTGCCGACAAGGCCAGCGGCAGGCGGCCGAAGGCCATCACCTCCACCGCGATCGCGTCGCGGTGCGCCGCAGCCACCGTCCGCACGCCCGCCAGGTCCAGTTCGACCGGGGCGAGCCACCGGGTGGCGCCCATGTCCCGGTACTCGGCCAGGGCCTCGCTGCTGTAGACGTTCACATGCGTGCCGATCGACCACGGACGCCCCGCGTGCCAGGCCAACCGCACGGCGGCCGCATCGTTGGCCTCGATCTGAACGTCACCGCGCTCGACCGCCTGCCGCACCGCACGCAACTCGGCCTCGGTTTCGATCAGGGCCAGCGTGCCCAGCCACACCTGTTTGCCGGCCTGGGTCAACTCGGCCGCGATGGCAACCCAGTCGGCGGGCTTCATGTCGCGCCGCCGCGAGCACACCACCTCGCCGATGACGACATCCCGTGCGGTGCTGTCGGCCACGTCCGCATAGAACTGCAGGAGGGCATCGCGGCCCCAGTGGTATTGCACCGGTCCGATGGTCAGGCTCAGGCTCATGTCGTCATCCGGTTTCATTGCCAAGGGCGGCTCAGCGCGCCCAGCGTCGTCTGGCGCCCTTCGGAGACCCGCTCCAGGGTCTGTCGCCACACAGGCGCCACCTGGAAGCGGTCCAACCCGGCCATGGCCTGGTCGATCGCCTGGCGCCACACCTTGGTGACCTGCCCGATGTAGGCTGCACTGCGCTGCCGCCCTTCGATCTTGATGGCCGACACGCCCGCCTGGATGAGCTCGGGCAACACATCGAGCGTGTTCAGGCTGGTGGGCTCTTCCAGTGCGTGGTCCAGCTGCCCCGCCACGTCGAAGCGCCCCTTGCACAGCGTCGGATAGGCCCGGTGCTCCCCGGGTCCGTAGCGGTCGATCAGCACCCCACCCAGGCGAGCGTCGACACGGCCGCCCTGCTCCTCCCAGCGCACGGCCTCCGCGGGAGAACACACGCCCGCGTTGTTCGGAGAACACCCGGTGGCATACGACGACAGCGCACAACGGCCCTCCACCATCACGCACAGGCTACCGAAGCCGAAGACTTCGATCTCGACCGGCGACTGGCGTATCACATGGGCCACCTGCGACAGGGTCAGCACCCGCGGCAGCACCGCGCGCTGGATGCCATAGCGCTCGTGGTACAGCGCAATCGCCTCGTGGTTGGTGGCCGAGCCCTGCACCGACAGGTGCAGCCGCAAATCCGGGTGATGGCGCTTTGCATAGGCCATCACGGCCACATCGGCCACGATGAGCGCATCGACGCCCGCGTCGGCCGCGGCATCGACGGCGCGGAACCAGCCGGCCGGATCGGATGCCAGCGCCTGCGTGTTGATCGCCATCAGCACCTTGCGGCTCAATCGGTGAGCCTGCTGTACGGCGACCTTCAGCTCAGCGGGAGAGAAGTTGAGCCCGGCAAAGTTGCGGGCATTGGTGGCATCGCGCAGGCCGAGGTAGACCGCATCGGCACCGGCTTCCAGCGCAACGTCGAGCGCGCGCGGTGAACCGGCCGGACAGACCAGTTCGGGCTTCATGACTGCATCCATGGCGGTGCACTCTAGGCACCCCCTGGCATTGCGGCTTTGCGCAAGGTCAAGCTGCGGTGGTGGCGTTGCTCCGGACCGTCGGCGTCTCTGGCACCTCGCCGCCAATGGCATTCTGCCGCGTCGTGGCCAGCACGGATGACCTCACCGATGGGCGTTGGCCAACGCCACGCCGAAAGCGACGAACACGCCGCCCGTGACGCGGTTGAACCAACGCGTGTGATCACTCAGCCAGGGCGCAATGCGCTGGGCCAGTGCGGCCAGCATGGCTTCATACAGCACCTCGACGACCACGAAAGTGCCACCGAAGACGGCCAGCTGGGTCCAGAACGGCACGCCGGGCACGATGAACTGCGGCAGGAAGGCAGCAAAGAACACGATGCCCTTGGGATTGGTGGCGGCCACCAGGAAGCCCTGCACAAAAAGCCTGAATCCCGAGGCCCCAGGCACGTCCTCGCCTTCGGACACCACCGCGATGGGCTGGGCCGGCGCCATCGAGAGCCGCAGGCCCAGGTAGGCGAGATAGGCCGCCCCCACCATCTTGGCCACCATGAAGCTGCGCTCCGACGCCGCAAGCAAAGCGCCCATGCCTGCCAGCGACACCGCGATCAACAGCAGAAAGCCAAGGGCGCCGCCGAGCACGGTGAACAGCGTGCGCTGCAGGCCGAAGCGCGCGCCATGCGTCAGGGCCAGCAGCCCGTTGGGGCCCGGCGCGAACGACAGCCCGACGGCCGCCACGAGGTAAACCAACCAGAGTTCGAAGGACACGACCCGCTCCACAGTGCAGCAGTCACTGTAGCGCAGCCCCAGTCGGGCTGCTCCGATGCGACTCAGGTGCCGCGCAGTTGCACCGTCAGCCCGGGCCGCGCGAGCCGGCTCACCAGGGCCGCGGGCGGCATCTGCCAACCCGCACCCAACGCCGCCTGCGTGTCGGGTGTCGGGCGATAGCCCTGCAGCATCCATGTGTGGGCTCCTGCCTCAGCCAGCTCATCCGCCAGCCGCATGAGGGCGCCATCGGGCAACAGCGCAGGGTGCCAAGTGGTGCGCAACTCGTGGGGCTTGGCGCTGGCCAGCACGCGATGCAGGCTGTGCCGCACGGGCTCTCCGCTGCCGCGCACGGCCGTCACCGCCTCGTAGTCGTCGAACGCGGTCTTCACGTCCAGCGCCACCCAGTCCACCAAGGGCAGACAACACGCCAGCCGATCGGGGTACAGCCCTGCGGTGTGCAGCCCGACCTCGAAGCCCAGATCCCGCACCTGCCGCATCGCGTGGGGCAAAGCCGCATCCAGTGTGGGCTCGCCGCCGCTGAACACGACGCCATCGAGCAGCCCCACGCGCTGCACCAGCGTGTCGAGCACACGATGCCATCGGGTCGTATCGGCCACCAGTCGGGCCTGCAGACCGGGGTTGTGGCAATAGTGGCAGCGCCACGGGCAGCCCTGCACAAACACGACTGCCGCCAGCTTGCCCGGCCAGTCGGTCGTGCTCAGCGGCGTGAACCCGCCGACAGCCAGGCAACCGGGCAGGCGCGTCTCAGGCGCGAACGGCTTGGCGGTCGGGCTCGATGAAGTAGCGCCGCTCATGGAACTCGCCTTTCTTGCCGATGTTGAACGAGGCGACGGGGCGGTGGTAGCCCATCACGCGGGTCCACACCTCGCAGCGCTGGCGTTCGTGCTCGGCCAGAACGGGATGGGGCGCGTCGGGGGTGTGTGCGATGTCGGACATGGGTTTCCTTTCAAGCGAGATCAGGCTGGTTGGAGATCAGGAGCGGCCGACGCCGGCTGCCGGCGCGCCAGGGCGGCTTCGTCGCAGTGCGGGCAGAAGGCGTGCTCGCCCGCCAGGTAACCGTGCACCGGGCAGATCGAGAACGTCGGCGTGACGGTGATGTAGGGAAGACGGAAACGGCTGAGCGCACGGCGCACCAGGGCCTTGCAGGCCTCGGCCGACGACACCCGCTCACCCAGGTAGAGGTGCAGCACCGTGCCCCCCGTGTATCGGGTCTGCAGCGGCTCCTGTCGGGCCAGGGCCTCGAACGGGTCATCGCAAAAGCCCACAGGCAGTTGAGACGAGTTCGTGTAGTAGGGCTGCGCGTCCGTGCCCGCCTGCAGGATGTCGGGCCAGCGCTGGCGGTCTTCCTTGGCGAACCGGTAGGTCGTGCCCTCGGCGGGTGTGGCTTCCAGGTTGTACAGGTGGCCGGTGGCTTCCTGCATGGCCGTGATGCGGGCGCGGATGTGGTCCAGGAAGCGCACCGCAAAGGCCTCGCCCCACGGGGTGGTGATGTCGTGCGCATCGCCCGTGAAGTTGCGGATCATCTCGTTGATGCCATTCACGCCCACGGTCGAGAAGTGGTTGCGCAGCGTGCCCAGGTAACGCTTGGTGTAAGGAAAGAGCCCGGCATCCATGTGCTCCTGGATGACCTTGCGCTTGAT
>JAJUHM010000081.1 GCA_029279925.1 Aquabacterium olei | reverse complement strand
GGTCTCGAATCCGGACTGCTACAAGGTCTTCAAGGACCCGATGGACGCCTGCCGTGGCGCCGACCTGGTGACCACCGACGTGTGGACGTCGATGGGCTATGAGGCCGAGAACGAGGCCCGCAAGAAGGCCTTCGCGGACTGGTGTGTGGATGCCGAGATGATGGCCGTGGCCAAGCCCGACGCGCTGTTCATGCACTGCCTGCCGGCCCACCGGGGCGAAGAGGTCGAGGCCGAGGTGATCGACGGCCCCCAGTCCGTCGTGTGGGACGAGGCCGAGAACCGCATGCACGTGCAGAAGGCGCTGATGGAGTACCTGCTGCTGGGGCGCATCGGCTGAACGCCTGACTGCGCTGCACCATGAAGAAGGCCCGCTTGATGCGGGCCTTTTGCTGTGCGGCGTGGCGACTCAGCGCACGGTACGGAACACCGAGACCGAGGCCACCAGCGCATCGGCCTGCTGGCGCAGGCTGGCTGCCACCGCGGCCGTCTGCTCGACCAGCGCCGCGTTGTGCTGGGTCGCCTCGTCGAGCCGGTTGATGGAACTGTTCAGCAGACCGATGCCGCTGTTCTGCTCGGCGCTGGAGGCGCTGATCTCGCCGACCAGTTCGGTCACGCGACGCACCTGCTCGACCACATCGCCGATGATGGTGCCCGTGCTGCCCACGAGGGCCGTGCCCGAGTCCACCTGCTCGACGCTGCTGATGATGAGCTGCTTGATCTCGCGGGCGGCCTCGGCGCTGCGCTGCGCCAGGGTACGGACCTCGCTCGCCACGACGGCAAAGCCACGCCCCTGCTCCCCGGCGCGGGCCGCTTCCACGGCCGCATTGAGCGCCAGGATGTTGGTCTGAAAGGCGATTCCATCGATCACGCCGATGATGTCGGTGATCTTGCGGCTGGCGTGCTGGATGCCACTCATGGTGTCCACCACCCGGTGCACGGCTTCGCCGCCCTGACCGGCGACGCGCGAGGCGCTGCCAGCCAGCGTGTTGGCCTCATGGGCGTGGTCGGTGGTCTGCTTGATCGTGGCGGCGATCTGCTCCACGGACGAGGCGGTTTCGGCGATGCTGGCCGCCGCTTGCTCGGTCCGCGCACTCAGGGACTGGTTGCCAGCCGCGATCTCGCCAGTGGCCTGCTGGATGGCCTGGGCGGCGACACGCACCTCACCGACCGCGCCCTCGATGTGACGCAGGGCAGAGAACATCCTGGCGGCGACCGGGTTCACCGGGGTCTCGTACGCGACCGACAGATCGACCGTGCCATCCTCGCCTTGTAGGCGCTGGGCCACGCTCATCAGTTGTTCTGCGACCCGGAAATCGGCGCGTGCACGGGCCGCCAGCAACAACAGGATGGCCGACTCGGCCACGACATACAGCGCGTGCTCGACGACTTTCAGGAACCCGGGCTCGGTGAAGCACACAGGCCCCCAGCCCCAGGTCTGCAGCTGGTTGAAGCTCAGGTGATGCACGGCGATGGCCGTCGCACCGGCCAGAATGGGCAGGCTGCGGCGGTAGACGACCAGCACGGCCATGAACGCGAACACCGCGAAGTGCGCCTCTGCATGACCGCGGGCCACGTGGATGAGCAAGGCGACCATGGCCATGCCCAGGATGGGCAGCATCAGCTGGCTGCCGGTTCCACCGTTCGACGCCCTGCTGACGGCGGCCGCACCGGCGAGCAGCACGAACCCGACCACGATGGCCAGCAACAGCCCGTCGTTGGCTGCCGCGTAAGCCAGGGAACCGAGGAAGGTGACGGCCATCGCGGCCACGACCACGGCGTCATTGCCGAGTCGGAGCACCGCAGCGGGGGCGGCAGAAGAAGAAACCGTGGGGGGATGGTGTGTCATGACGATCCTGGCCTGCACCGTTGCAGGACAACCACCGTCTTTTCGGACGCATATCCCCCAAATTGAGGAGACGTTACCGCTTTTTCACGAGTCAAAACCGATACGCCAGTCGCAGCCCGCCCCAGTGACGGCCCTGCACGACGATGGGCGCGGCCGCTTCCTTGAGCAGCACATGCTGGCCACCGCCCATGTCCCGACGGTAGGTCTGCAGCAAGAACGGCCGCTGATTGCGCGCCGAAGCCAGGCCCGTACGGTCGTTGAAGATGCGGCGCCACCGGCTGTGCGCCGTGTTCCAGACGACGTCGCCCGCACGCTGCGGATGGCAGTAGGCCCGGTTGTGCGTGGCGATGTAGCCGTTGCGGTCGGCTGCGATGCAGAACACCACCCCCGGCAGGGCACTCAGGACAGGCTCCTGCAGTTCGGGAAGAAGCTCGTCGGTCAGCTTGTTGAAGCGGGTCAGATGCTGGGCGGGGTTGCTGCCCACCACTGGCTTGTAAGCCTCGTCGAACAGGTCGGCCAGCGAGATCCGCCCCGATTGCACGGCCGCGTCCAGGGCCTGCGAGATGCGGGCGGCCACCTGCTGGGCCTGCTCGATGTAAGGCGTGTCTGCGGTGTGCACCCCGCACGACGCAATGTGGTCCATCAGCCGCTCGGACACGCCGAGCACGCTCTCGCTGCGCCGAAGGGCGACGTCGAGCACGTCTCGCGTCTGGCGGACTTCGCCCTCCATCACACCCACCTGCTGCGTGATGCCCCCGGAGACCGCACGGCTGGCATCGGCGGCTTCATGGATGCGCTGGACGCCCTCCTCCACCGCGCGCAGAGCATGGTGGAAGCGAACACGGCCGTCGCTGGTGCGCACGTCGGTGCCGCCGGTGTCGCTCAGGTCACTGGCCAGTGACTGGATGCGCTGATCCAGTTGCGAGACCGTGCTCATGATGGCCTTGGAGATGGACTCGACCTGGGTCGAGAGGTCTTTCACGGCATCGGCCACCACCGAGAAACCGGCCCCCGCCTCGCCGGCGCGCTTGGCCTCGACCGAGGCATTGAACGCCACCAGCCGGGTCTGCAAGGCCACCTGGGTGATCTGGCGGGCGGCATCGGCCACCTGGTGCAGGGTGTCGACCACGCCGGCCACCTCGCGCCCGACGTGCGAGACGCTTTCGCGGGCCTGGTGCATCGCGTCCTGGCTGCCCCGTGTCTCGGCGTGGATCTGGTCCTGCGAGCGCACGATGTCCTGCAATTGCCCGAGCAGCTGGGTCAGCGTGTCGGACTGGCGGCGCGCGATTGCCGCTGTGTCCTCCAGCGTACCACGCAGCTCGGCCGCCTCCCGCCCCAGGCCGCTGGTGTCGCGCTGAAGCGTTTGCGCCAGGGCATAGGCATCACTGCCCTGTCCCTGGCCGGGTTCCACGGGCGCCGCAGGCCCGGAAGTTTCAGCAGGCTTGCGACGGAAAGACATCAGCATGGGGCACCATCAAATCAAAGCACGCCCATCGCACATCGGGGGAGCTTCTTCGGCTCACCACTCTCTCAGCTTGACCCTCAGCCGGGCGATGGACTGGCTGTGGAGCTGACACACTCGGGATTCCGTGACGCCGAGGACGGCCGCGATCTCCTTGAGGTTCATGTCCTGTTCGTAGTACATGCTCATCACGTACTGCTCACGCTCGGGAAGGTTCTTGATGGCCTCCACCAGCGCGTGGCGCATGCGGTGATCCTGCAGCAGGCTCAGCGGATCGTTGCCCTCGTCGGCCACGTGGCGGTCAAGGTAATCGTTGTCGCCATCTTCGCCGCTCATGTCCTCCAGGTAAATGAGTTGGGTTCCCCGGACTTTCCCCAGCATCTCCTGGTAGTCGCCCAGGCTCATGCCCATCTCATTGGCGATCTCGCTTTCCTGCGGCGCACGGCCCAGGCGCTGCTCGAGCTTGTGCACGGCAGACTCGATGTCGCGCTGCTGTTTGCGGGTGCCTCGGCTGAGCCAGTCTGCACCACGCAGCTCGTCGAGCATGGCGCCGCGGATGCGTTGTGTGGCAAAAGTCTCGAACTGCACACCCTGCCCCGCGTCGAAGCGGTTCAGCGCGTCGGTCAGGCCGATCATGCCGACCTGGATGAGGTCGTCGATCTCCACGTTGGCCGGCAGCTTGGCAATCATCTGGTGGGCAAGACGGCGCACCAGCGGGCTGTACTGGCGGAGCATCGAATCGATGTCGAGTCGTCCTTTGGCGGTGTACATGCGGGCTCCGTGGGTCTTAATTGATGGCGGGGTTGGCACTGGTCGGCAGCGCGGCCCCGGGGGACATCAGATGGACGAACGCCAGCTCGCTGAGCGTGTGCTGCACGGCATGCCGCAGCAGACCGCCAGCCAGTTCCTGGACACGGGGCGCCGGCTCGACTTCCGCCGGTTCCCGCGCATCGATCCGGACGGCCTGACGCTGTGCCATGCCGAGGAAGGCGTCGGCACACTGGCCGAGCCGGTGTGCAATCTCGTCGGCCAGTGGCGAATCGGTCGGTGCACAGACCAGCAATTCGAAACTGTGCCAGCCGCCACGCTGCCCGAGGATCTTCACGGCCGCATAGGCATCGCGCAGGCTCTCGGCACGGTCGCGGGTGTAGACCAGCGGCACGACCTGACGGCCGCTTGCGCGTTCGGCAAACAGGCGCACGATCTCGCTGGCGGTGGCGTGAACCAGGATCACATCGGCCTGCGGGGCGGCCTCGGCCAGCGCGTCCAGCAGCGAGGCGCACGAGCCCCTGGCATCGACGTGACGCAGCGGGAGTCCGCGGGCCGGCATGTAGCTCACGAGGTCGGACAGGCGCTCGATGCCCTCGGCCAGGTCGAAGGCCACCAGCTCACCGGGCTCGCGGGCCTGCGGGCCGGCGTCGACGACCAGCGTATGCAGGCCGAACCCGGTGTAGGCGCTGCACAGGCGTTCGAGCACTTTGCCGCCGCAGGCGGCTGTGGCGTTGGCCACGACCGGCACGAGCCGCACCACACGGGCGGCAAACATGCGGCGCAGACCCTGAGCCTGGTCCACCTGATGCAGGCGGGCGGGCTCCTGACGTTCCGGTTGGCGTGTGTGGCGATGCATGAACAACGGTCGCAGGGTCAGGAATCAGAAAATCACACGGAACGCGGCGTGGCAACAGCGTCGGTCACCGGCGCCGTCGAGAACACCAGGCTGACTTCAGCCGGGTCCAGACGGTATGCCGGGTTCAGGCTGGCACGCAAAGCCCGGTGCACCAGCGCCTGAGACGACAGACGATGCCAATCTTCCGGCACGCGCTGTCCGTTGGCGACGCCCAGGACCTTCAATTTGTGACGAATTAACGCATCCAGCGCCGGACCGAGCTTCACGGCCTCGTCCAGCTTCGACAGGACGATGCCGGCGCAGGCAGAGGCCTGGTAGGCGACCATGGTGTCCTCGATCGCATCACCCTGGGTGGCCGCGTTGATCACCAGCAGCTTCTTGATGCTGGGGTGCGACAGCATGTCCAGCAGCTCCTTGGCGCGGCTGTCGCGCTGGGCCATGCCGGCGGTGTCGATCAGGATGAGCTTCTTGCTCGACAGCAGGTCGAGCAGGTCTTCCAGCGCAGCGCGGTCATGGGCCATGTGGACGGGCACGCCCAGGATGCGGCCGTAGGCGCGCAGCTGTTCGTGGGCACCGACCCGGTAGGCGTCCAGCGTGATCAGGCCGAGGTTCGAGGCACCGTGCTTGGCAGCGAACATGGCGGCCAGCTTGGCGGTCGAGGTGGTCTTGCCGACACCGGTGGCGCCGACCAGGGCGAACACGCCGCCACGGTCTTCGATGGCCGGCTCGTTGTCGGCCGTGTGCAGGTTGCGCTGCAGGACTTGCGTCGCCCAGCCCAGCTCATCGGCCTGGCCGCTGGCCACTTCGGCCGGCATGGCGTCCAGCATCTTGCGGATCAGCACGGTGGAGAAGCCGCCGTCCAGCAGCTTCTGCGCCAGCTGAGCCTGGGCCGGGGTGCGGCCCAGCTTCTCGATGAAGGCGATGGTTTCGAAGCGTTCCTGCATCATCGCGCGCATGGCACGCAGCTCGCCCAGCATCGAGGCATTGGCTTCGTGCGCCGCCTTGAGCGCCTTGAGCGTGGCCTCATCCGGCGCGGCCGGTGCGGCCTTCAGGGCCGGGCGCTTGGCGGTCACAGCGTCCATCGTGAGCTCGCTGGCTTCGCTGCGCAGCGGCACCACCTGGGCCGGGCGGCTCTGGCGAACAGGCTCGGGGCGGGCTGCCGGTTGCGGGGCGGCCTGACGCGGGGCAGGCGCCGGTTCGGGGCGCTGCCAGTCGTTGAGTTCGGCTTCTTGCTCCAGGCGGCGGGCAAAGGCCGCAGCCAGTTCGCGGGTGTCCACGCCCAGGTCCACGGGTGCGGCCGGGGCCGGGGCGGCCTGCACCGGCTTCGGCTCGGCAAAGCGGCGCGTCAGGTGCTCTTCGGGCGTTGCGGCCATCTCGGGCTCGGTGCGCTGCATGGCAGCCTGGCGGCGCTTGAGCATGCGTTCGCGCACGTAGTCCTGAAAGGACAGCGTGCTCATGGCCAGCTGCTTGACGTCGTCCTGCACGGTCGAGGCCAGGTTGGCCACGGCCTGACGCGCCTGCTGGGCAGCCGGTGCCTTCCTGGGCGCGGCGGCCACCGGGGCCTCGGGCTCGACAGGGTAGGAATCGACGGCCGGCACGCTGTCGGCCGCCATGGCCAGGATCTCGATGCCGCCTTCCGCCGCGGGTTTGGTCGACAGGACGACGGCTTCGTCACCGAAAGCCGCCTTGACCTTTTGCATGGCCTCTCGGCTGTTCCGTCCAGTAAAGCGTTTGACGTTCATGCTTGGCCTCCAATCAGGGTACCGATGCGGATGGAGTGGGTTTCAGGGATCTCGCTGTGGCCCAGCACCTTCAGGCGGGGCGCAGCACGCTTGAGCAGACGGGCCACCGTTGGGCGGATGGCGTCCGGCACCAGCAGGCAGGCCGGCTGGCCCATGTTTTCCTGGCGGTTGGTGGCCTCGGCGGCCTGGCGTGTCAGGTGATCGGCCACGCCCGGGTCCAGCATGGGGCCGTTGGGCGAGGTCAGAGCCTGGGTCAGCAGGCGCTCCAGATCCGGTTCGATGGCGATCACATCCAGTTCCTTCACGGGGCCGTAGATCTGCTGCACGATGGCCGGGGCCAGTCCGATGCGGATGCGGCGGGCCAGTTCGGCCGGGTCGTTGACGATGGCGGTGTTGCCGCTGGCGTGCTCGGCCAACGTCTCGATGATGGAGCGCATGTCACGGATGTGCACGCCCTCTTCCAGCAGCAGCTGGAGGACTTTCTGGAGGGTTGCGATGCCGATCATCTTGGGGACCACGTCTTCGATCAGTTTGGGGGCCAGTTTGGTCACATGTTCCACCAGTTGCTGGGTTTCAACCCGGCCCAGCAACTTGGCTGCATGGAGTTGCATCAAGTGTGAGAGATGGGTGGCCAGCACGGTCGACGGATCAACGACGGTGTACCCCGCCATTTGCGCGGCATCCCGCTGCCGTTCCTCGATCCACACCGCCGGCAGGCCGAAGGCGGGGTCCACCGCCGCCGTGCCCGCAATCGGGTTCACCACGTGGCCCGGGTTGATGGCCATCAGCATGCCCGGGAACACCTCGCCCTCGCCCACCACGGCGCCCCGCAGCGTGATGCGGTAGAAACTCGGCTTGAGCTCGAGGTTGTCCTTGATGTGGACGGACGGCGGCAGGAAGCCCACCTCCTGCGCGAACTTGCGGCGCACGCCCTTGATGCGGTTGAGCAGGTCGCCGCCACGGTCCTTGTCGACCAGCTGGATCAGGCGGTAGCCCACCTCCAGACCCAGGGTGTCGACGGGCTGCAGGTCTTCCCAGCTGGCCTCGCCATTGGCGGCGGGGGCGTTGGCGGGCTTCTCGGGGGCAGGCGGCGCCAGGCGGGCCGCTTCCTGCTTCTGATGCAGCTTCCAGGCCCCGTAGCACATGCCCGTGGCCACCGGCAGGAACACCAGGGCCGGCATGCCCGGGATCACGCCCAGCAGGCCGATCACGCCGCCGGCCACGCCAATGACCTTGGGGTTGGTGAACATCTGGCCGCTGATCTGCGTGCCCACGTCCTTGTCCTTGCCCACGCGCGACACCACCATGGCCGACGCGACCGAGATCAGCAGACCCGGAATCTGGGCCACCAGCGCGTCACCGACGGCCAGCAGGATGTAGCTTTCGGCGGCCTGGCCCGGCGACAGACCATGCTGCACCATCCCGATGACGAAGCCGCCGATGATGTTGATGAACAGGATCAGGATCCCGGCGATCGCGTCGCCGCGCACGAACTTCGAGGCACCGTCCATCGAGCCGTGGAACTCGGCCTCCTCGCCCACCTCGGTGCGGCGACGGCGGGCTTCCTTCTCGTCGATCAGGCCGGCGCTCAGGTCGGCGTCGATGGCCATCTGCTTGCCGGGCATGGCGTCCAGCGTGAAGCGCGCGCTCACCTCGGCGATCCGCTCGGCGCCCTTGGTGATCACCACGAAGTTGATCACCACCAGCACCGCGAACACGATCAGGCCCACGGCAAAGTTGCCGCCGATCAGGAAGTGGCCGAAGGCCTCGATGACCTTGCCGGCCGCGCTGGCGCCGTTGTGCCCTTCCATCAGCACGATGCGGGTCGAGGCCACGTTCAGCGACAGGCGCAGCAGTGTGGTCAGCAGCAGCACCGCCGGGAAGGCCGCGAAGTCCAGCGGGCGCAGCATGGTCGACGCGACCATCATCACCATCAGTGCGGTGGCGATGTTGAAAGTGAAGAACACGTCCAGCACGAAAGGCGGCAGGGGCAGCACCATCAGGCCCAGCACCACCACCACCACCACCGGTGCGGCCATGGCCTGGAACTGCTTGCCCTCGCCCAGCAGGGCCTGCAGTTTCATCAGGGCGGGATTCATGCGTCACCTTCGCTTTCGGAGCTCTTTTTCACCTGCGCACGCGGGTCATGCGGATCCAGTTCGGGCGGCACGTCCAGGTCGGGCAGGTTGCCCGGCATGGGCGCCTGCCCGGTCAACGCGGCCTTGAGGCGGAACACGTAGGCCATCACCTGCGCCACGGCCGTGTACAGGGCCACGGGCACCTCGTGGTCGACTTCGGTGTTGGCATACAGCGCCCGCGCCAGCGGAGGGGCTTCCAGCACCGGCACCTTGTGCTCGGTGGCCACGTCGCGGATCTTCAGCGCCAGCAGATCCACCCCCTTGGCCACGACACGGGGCGCACCCATCGAGCTTTCGTCGTACTTCAGGGCCACGGCGTAGTGGGTCGGGTTCATCACCACCAGGTCGGCTTCGGGCACGGCAGCCAGCATGCGGCGACGGGCCATCTCGCGCATCTTCTGCTTGATGCGGCCCTTGATCTCCATGTTGCCTTCCTGCTGCTTGAACTCGTCCTTCATCTCCTGGTGGCTCATCTTCATGCGCTCGGCGAACAGGAATTTCTGCAACGGCCAGTCGATCAGCGCGAAGGCGGCCACCACCAGCAGCATCGACAGCAGCACGCTGGCCAGCGTGTCGCCCAGCGTGGCGATCGCGGCGGGCAGAGGCTGGGCCAGCAGGTTCACCATCGACGGCCAGGCCTTGCTGAGGAAGAACAGGCCGGTTGCGCCCAGCAGCAGCCCCATGGCCGACGCCTTGAGCGCGTCGATCAGGTGCTGCTTGGAAAACAGGTTGGCGAAGCCAGAAATGGGATTGAGCTTGCTGAACTTCGGGGTGATGACCTTGAAGGACATCACCCAGCCGCCGGCCAGCACGCTGGCCGCCGCCGACGCCAGCACCACCCCCAGCGCGAAGGGCACGATGATGAGCAGGGCTTCGGTCGCCCACTGCACCAGGCGCTCGCCCATGACGGCGGGGTTGGCGACCGTGCGGGCATCGAAACGCAGGCCGGCGGTCAGGATCTTGTCCAGGCGGTCGAACCACAGCGGGGTCAGCGCCACGAGCGCCGCCGTGGCGGCCAGCAGCACCAGAAAGTGGCCCAGGTCCTTGGAGCGGACAACCTGGCCATCCTTTCTGGCCTCGCGCAGTTTCCGCTCCGAGGCGGGTAACTGCTTGTCTTGTGCGCTGTCGTCGGACATGGTGGACGTGGTTCGGGGTGGTCAGCCCGATTCTTGGCCACCGGCCGCCGAACTTGAGCCGGATAAAGGGGGTGTCCCACAGCCTGTTTTCACCCTGCCGGGCCGCCCCACCCTGCACGGCGGACCGGAGTGTGACAACCGTCACGAACCGGCGGCGGTCATGAAAAAGCCCGGCCGTCGGACCGGGCTCGGGAAGGCCGCGCCTGCCTGCCTGTAGGCCGCTCAGTCCATGTTGGCCGGCACCACCGTCCACTGCTGGCGCACGTCCCCACCCTGGTTGACGCTTTCCAGGTGGACCGGGAAGCCCCACAGCCGCGCCACGTGCTTGAGCACCTCGCGCGTGCCGTCGCCCAGCGGCCGGTCGTTGTGCTGGGTGTGGCGCAGCGTGAGCGACCTGTCGCCGCGCAGGTTGACGCTCCAGACCTGGATGTTGGGCTCCCGCGCCCCCAGGTCGTACTGGCGAGACAGGGTCTCGCGCAAGGCCCGGTACCCCGTGTCATCGTGGATGGCGCTGACCTCGTACTCGCTCTCTCGCTCGTCGTCGCGGATGGCGAACAGGCGGAAGTCGCGCATCACCTTGGGGCTCAAGAACTGGCCGATGAAACTCTCGTCCTTGAAATTCCGCATCGCGTAATCCAGGGTCTTGAGCCAGGCGTGCTCGTTCGGGTCGGTGCCCTGCGCCGAGCCGGCGAAGTCGGGAAACCAGTGCCGGTCTTCGTCGGTCGGGTCGATGCAGATGCGCTTGAGGTCGCTGTACATCGCGAAACCCAGCGCATAGGGGTTGAGCCCGCTGTAGGCCCGGTGCCCCACCGGCGGCTGGTACACCACGTTGGTGTGCGACTTCAGCCACTCCAGCATCACGCCGTCGGTCAGCCAGCCGTCGTCGTACATGGTGTTGAGCAGCGTGTAGTGCCAGAAGGTGGCCCAGCCCTCGTTCATCACCTGGGTCTGGCGCTGCGGGTAGAAGTACTGCGCCACCTTGCGCACGATGCGCACGATCTCGCGCTGCCAGGGCTCCAGCAACGGCGCGTTCTTCTCGATGAAGTACAGCAGGTTTTCCTGCGGCTCGGCCGGGAAGCGCTTGACCACCTCCTCCTCCGGCCGGTCGGCCCGACGCGGCAGGGTGCGCCACAGGTCGTTCACCTGTTGTTGCAGGTAGGCCTCGCGCTCCTCGCGACGGGCCAGCTCCTTGTCCAGCGACAGCTTGCCCGGCCGGCGATAGCGGTCCACGCCGTGGCTCTGCAGCGCATGGCACGAATCCAGGAACTCCTCGACGGCGTCCACCCCGTAGCGCTCCTCGCAGCGCGCCACGTACTGCTTGGCATAGACCAGGT
>JAJUHM010000080.1 GCA_029279925.1 Aquabacterium olei | reverse complement strand
GGGGGCGAGTCGCGCGAGCAGGGATTCGACTGCAGTGGCTTCACCCGACATGTGTTCGAAAAGAGCGTCGGGCTGATCCTCCCGCGCCGGGCGATCGAGCAGGCCAACTCGCCCGACCTGGTTCCGGTGCAGCAAAGCGAACTCAAGCCTGGCGACCTGGTGTTTTTCAACACCTTGCGTCATACCTTCTCCCATGTGGGCATCTACATCGGAGACAACAAGTTCATCCACTCGCCGCGTGCCGGTGGCGCGGTCCGTGTCGAGGACATGCGCGTGGCCTACTGGCAGCAGCGATACGATGGTGCCCGCCGTGCCCCCACCATGGCGGCGCGCGTGGTTCCTGGCGCCGAGTCCACCAAGTAAGCAAGACCGCATGAGCCTGTGCGGTCCTCCGCACGAGGCGACAATCTGCCGATGAGCTCGCCCGACCCGCTCGCCGCCTCACGGCGCCTCATCCGTCTCGTGCCGACGTCTGAACTCGTCGACGGCGTCCGGCCGTGGCCCCGCCCCGCCCCGCCGCCGCCCGAAGGACCGGTCCTCGACACCCGGGGACGGCCGTTGCGGGATCTGCGCATTTCTGTCACCGACCGCTGCAATTTCCGCTGTGGCTATTGCATGCCGCGGGACGCTTTCGGGAAGGACCACGCCTTTCTGCCGCAGCCGGCCCTGCTGACCTTCGAAGAGATCGCCCGGTGCGCCGAGCTGATGCTGTCGCTCGGGGTGACGACCCTGCGGCTCACCGGAGGCGAGCCGCTGCTGCGCAAGGACCTTGACCGCCTGGTGGCGCAACTGGCACGCCTGCGTACGCGGGACGGCAAGGCGCCTGACCTGGCGCTCACCACGAACGGCAGCCTGCTGCGGCGCAAGGCCAGGGCCCTGCGCGATGCCGGCCTGAATCGGGTCACGGTCAGCCTCGATGCCCTGTCCCCCGAACGCTTCACCCGCATGAGCGACAGCACGATCGCCGTGGCCGATGTGCTGGACGGCATCGAAGCTGCCCGGGAGGCGGGACTCGGGCCGATCAAGGTCAACATGGTCGTCCAGAACGGCGTGAACGACGCCGAGATCGAGCCCATGGCGGCCCATTTCCGCCACACCGGCATCGAGTTGCGCTTCATCGAGTTCATGGACGTCGGCAACACCAACGCGTGGCAACGCACCGAGGTCCTGCCGTCCGAATCCGTGCGCGAGCGGATCGCCTCACGGTGGCCCCTGCTGCCTGCGCAAGCCCCGCGCCCCGGGGCCACCGCGGAGCGCTGGGCCTATGCCGACGGTGGCGGAGAGGTCGGCTTCATTTCCAGTGTCACCGCGCCCTTCTGTGGCGACTGCACCCGCCTGCGTCTGTCCACGGACGGGCGGCTTTACTCCTGCCTGTTCGCAAGCCAGGGGCACGATCTCCGGGCGCTGCTGCGTGCCGGCGAGCACAACGATGCCATCCGTGCCCGCCTGACCGCGCTGTGGCAGCAGCGAGCCGACCGCTACTCCGAACTGCGAGGCCGGGCCGGTGCAGCTGGGCAGGAGCGCATCGAAATGAGCTTCATCGGTGGCTGAGCGTCTGACGGACTGTACCGGGTGGCTGCTCGCAGGCGGCGAGGGCCGACGGGTGGGAGGGCAAGACAAGGGCCTGCTGCCGTGGCACGGTCAACCCATGGCCCAGCACATCCTGGCGCGCATGGCGCCCCAGGTGGGCGCGCTCGGCATCGTGGCCAACCGCAATGTCGCCGCCTACCAGGGCCTGTTGAGCGAAGCCACCTCGGCCCAGCCCGATTGCCGCTCTCTGGGCGTGCATGCGGATCTCTCCACCCTCCCCCGCTTCAGCGGCCCGCTCGGCGGCATGATCACCGCCATGCAGGCGTCTCCCACCCCCTGGGTCTGGTTTCTGCCATGTGACATGCCCCAACTGCCCAGTGACATGCTCGCGACACTGTGGCGCGAGGCGCACCGGGTTGGGGCAGACATCGCTGTACCATCCACAGCCGATCGCGTTGACAGCGTGCGTCACCACTGGGTGTGCGCACTGATGAACCAGCGTGTCATGACGACCCTCCAGCAGGCCTTTGATTCGGGGGAGCGCAAAGTCGGACATCTGATTGCCAGATGCAACTGGACGAGCGTATCCTTCGACGACGCAGCAGGATTCGTGAACCTCAACACCCTGGAGACCTAGCATGGTGGTGACCGACTCACCCGTGCGCCTGTCGCGGATTGCGCCCGCCGACCTCAGCGCCTACAAGAACCTGCGTGATGAGGGTCTCCGCCTGTATCCCGACGCATTCGATGCGGACATCGAGAGCGAGCAGGCCCGCCCCCCCGAAAGCTATCTGGGCAAGCTGGGCCTGACCGAACCGCTGGGCGGCACCTTCCTGATCGGAGCCTGGGAAGGCCGAGACATGGTGGGCATGGTCGGGCTCGAGCGCCAGTCGCTGCACAAGCTGCGGCACTGCGCCGAACTCAACAGCATGATGGTTCGCCCCTCCCACACCGGGCGGGGCATCGGCATCTCGCTGGTCGAGGCCGCCGTTTCAGAGGCCCGAAAGGCCATCGGGCTCGAACAGATCGTCCTGCGTGTCAGCACGAACAGCACTTCGGCCATCAACCTGTATGAACGCGCCGGTTTCCGGGGATGCGGCGTATTGCCCCACGCCATCCGCCTGGTTGATGGCCCCGGCCAGGTGCGCTATTTCGACAAGCTCACCATGGTCCTGGTGCTCTGAGGCGTCTCAGCGCGCCTCGGCGGCACCCCGATTGGCCAGCCCATCGGCGCGCTCGTTGCCCGGGTCACCGTTGTGCCCTCGCACCCAGCGCCACTCCACCTCGTGCTGGGCCGCCAGGCCCTCGAGTTCGCGCCACAGTTCCACGTTCTTGACCGGCTTGTTGTCGGCGGTCTTCCAGCCGCGCCGCTTCCAGCCGTGGATCCACTCCGTGATCCCTTTTCGCACGTACTCGCTGTCGGTGTAGACGACCACCTTGCAGCGCCGCTTGAGGGCCTTCAAGGTCTCGATCACGGCCGTCAGTTCCATGCGGTTGTTGGTGGTGCTCATCTCGCCGCCCCACATTTCGCGCTCGTGCGCGCCGCTCACCATCCAGACACCCCAGCCACCTCGGCCCGGGTTGCCCTTGCAGGCCCCATCGGTATAGGCCACCACCGAGGGCGTTGTCACTTCAGTCATCCATTCACATCCTGTTGATACGGTGCCCGGACCTGACCGGACTGGGTCACCACCGCCGGTGCCGCCGCAGCGGGCAACCGGTTCTTGCGGATCTTGCCAACGAGCCGCATGCCGCGCACCCGCTTGACCGCCACCACCACATAAACGGCGCCCAGCACGGGCCACCAGCGCTCGCCAGCCGACTCCATCCACTGGAGCCGGCTCCACCAGGATTCGCTGCGCACCAGCGGACGCCAGCAGCCGAAGCGGCCGGCCTCGACCTCCAGGTCCAGCAGGCGCAGCCAGTCACGCAGACGCCAATACCCGATGAACTCTCCTTGCGGCAGCACCCCTGCGCGACGGACGCCCAGGCTGCTCATCCGGTGGGACACTCCCCAGGAACTCATCGGGTTGAATCCCACGATCACCACCTTGCCTTCCGGCACCAGCACCCGCTCGACCTCGCGCAGCGTGTCGTGCGGATCCCGGGCCAACTCCAGGGCATGCGGCAGCACCACGAGATCCAGACTGTTGCTGGCGAAAGGCAGGGACTCGAAGTCGCACCGGACCCCCAAGGGCACCCCGGTCATGTCCGAGGGCAAAGCCGACGCACCCGGGACACCGGGCTGCCAGCCCTGGTAAGCCGTGTCCAACGCCAGCCAGCGGTGCGGCATCCGATTGGCGCGCAGACTGTCCAGCTCTGGCAGACCCAACTGCAGTGCGTGAAACCCGAACATGTCGGCCACGACCTCGTCCAGCCTGGTTTGCTCCCAAGCCAGCAGGGCCTGACCGCAGGGCAGGCCCAACCAAGGGTGCAACTCTATAATCGGCCCGACATTCGACATGAAACTTTCCGCCCTGCCCGCCTTCGCCGACAACTACATCTGGATGCTGCACGATGGCCGGCAGGCCGTGGTGGTGGATCCGGGAGAGGCCGCGCCCGTGCAGGACGTCCTGCAGCGCCTGGGTCTGACCCTGGTCGCCATTATAGTGACCCATCGCCACGCCGACCACGTCGGCGGGCTCGCCGCGCTGCAGACGGGGAACATCCCCGTGTACGGTCCGCGACACGAAGCCATCGCCGGGGTGACGAACCCGGTTGAAGGCGGTGACACGCTGACGGTCATGGGGTGCCGCGTTGACGTCGTCGATGCCCCCGGTCACACCGCAGGTCACGTGCTTTACATGCTGCCGACCGGTCTGAGCGGTACGGACCCCTCGCCAGTGGCCTTCGTCGGCGATACACTGTTTTCCGCAGGATGCGGTCGGGTGTTCGATGGCACCGTCGAGCAACTGCACCGCAGCGTCACGGCCATGGCGGGCTGGCCCGCCGACACACGGCTGTGCGCCGCACACGAGTACACGCTCGGCAACCTGCGCTTCGCGCAGGCGGTCGAACCCGACAACGACGACATCAGGGACCATCTGGTTCATTGCCAAGGTCTGCGCGCGCAGAACCTGCCCACACTGCCGACCACGGTGCAACAGGAACGCCGGATCAACCCGTTCCTGCGCTGTACAGCACCCGCCGTCATCGAGGCCGCCCGTGCGCACGGAGCGGCCGACGACAGCCCGGCAGCGGTCTTTGCAGCGCTTCGCCACTGGAAAAACACCTTCTGACGATGAAGATTGCTTCCTCCTTGCATCGCGGCCTGCGCCTGGCGCTGACGCTGCTGGCCACGGCCAGCCTCTGGGCCTGCAGTTCCACCCCGAGCGACCCGCGCATGGCCAGTCTGAGCCTGCGGACCTCGGACACCCTGCAGCCCGTGCGTCCCGCCCCCGCGTCTGCCTCAGTCCGCGCGGCCGATACCGCGCCCGCCGATCGCGCGAGCGTGGTCGCGACCAACCTGCGTCCCGCCGTCACGCTGCAGGCAGCGCGCGCCGCGGCAGCGGCCGCAGATGAGGGTGGCGAAGACGCCGTCGGTGCGCCCATCGACCCGCTCAACCCTGAGCGCACGGTCAATCTGGACGACAGTGCCACAACCCAGGACCTCTGGACGCGCATCCGCAAGGGCTTCAGCCTGCCGGACCTCGACTCCGAACTGGTCAACGACCACCGCCGCTGGTACGTCGCCCGACCGGACTATGTGCAGCGCATGACGGACCGGGGCAGCCGCTACCTGTTCCACGTCGTCGAAGAAATCGAGCGCCGTGGCATGCCGATGGAACTCGCCCTGCTGCCCTTCATCGAAAGCGCCTTCAACCCGCAGGCCATGTCGAGCGCGCGCGCATCCGGCATGTGGCAGTTCATGCCGGCCACCGGCAAGGACTACGCCCTGAAGCAGAACCTCTTCCGTGACGACCGCCGTGATGTGCTGGCGTCGACCCGGGCAGCCCTGGACTACCTGCAGCGCCTGCACCGCATGTTCGGCGACTGGCATCTGGCGCTGGCAGCCTACAACTGGGGTGAGGGCAATGTGCAGCGGGCCATCGCCCGCAATGCGCGACAGGGCCTGCCGGGCGACTACCTCAGCCTCAGCATGCCGGTGGAAACGCGACACTATGTGCCCAAGCTCTACGCCGTGCGCCAGATCATCAGCCAGCCCGAGGCCTACAACCTGACGCTGACGCCGGTCGACAACCACCCCTATTTCGTGACGGTGCCGATCCAGCGCGACATGGACGTGGCGCTCGCCGCCCGCCTGGCCGGATTGCCCATCGAGGAGTTCCGCGCACTCAACCCCTCGTTGAACAAGCCGGTGATCCTCGCGGCGGGCACGCCGCAACTGCTGCTGCCTTTCGACAATGCCAGCCTCTTCGTGCACAACATGAAGGGACACCGCGGGCGGCTCGCGAGTTGGACGGCCTGGGTGGTGCCGCGCACCATGCACCCTGCGGATGCCGCCCGGGAGGTCGGCATGAGCGAGGCAGCCCTGCGAGAGCTCAACCTCATCCCGCCCAAGATGCTGGTCAAGGCCGGCTCGGCCCTGCTGGTGCCGCGCTCCGAGCAACGGACACAGGACGTGTCCGAGAGCCTGGCCGACAACGCCATGATGGCGCTCGCCCCGGATCTGCCGCCCTTGCGTCGGGTCAGCGTCAAGGCCGGCGCGCGAGACACGGTTTCAAGCCTTGCCAAAAAGCACAAGGTGTCGCCGCAGCAACTGGCCCAGTGGAACAAGGTGGCCGTTGGGGCCAGTTTCCGCAAAGGTCAGGCCGTCGTGATGTACGTGCCGGCGCGACGCGCGGTGGCTGACGCGGCCAGCACGCGGGTCAAAGGCAAGGAAACCCGGGAAGCCACTGCGCGCCGCGCGGCACAGCCAGCTGCCAAGAGCACCGCGACGGCGTCGGCCCGTGCAGGCAAGCGTGGTACCCAGGTGGCCCGCTCTTCTCAGGGCGGTACTGCCACCGCCTCGCGCAACGGCGGTGCCCGGCAGCCCGCGAAGACGCGCGTGCGCGTGGCCAGCGCCCGCTGAGTTTCGCCCGGCCAGGGCCGGTGGCGCTCAGCGTCAGCGCCGGTCCATGAAGGCGTGGGCGATGGTGCCCAGGTCGACGTACTCGAGTTCGCTGCCGACCGGCACGCCCCGCGCCAGACGGGTGACCTTGAGGCCGCGGGCCTTCAGCTGTTCGCCCAGGACATGGGCTGTGGCCTCGCCTTCCGCGGTGAAATTGGTGGCCAGCACCACCTCCTGAACCACGCCATCGCTGGCACGGGCCAGCAAGCCAGCCAGGCCGATGTCACGGGCACCGAGGCCGTCGAGCGGGCTCAAGCGCCCGAGCAGCACGAAGTACTGCCCCTTGAAACTGCCGGTGCGCTCCAGGGCGGCCTGGTCAGCCGGCGTTTCGACCACACACAACAAGCGCGGGTCGCGCTCAGGGTCGGCGCACAGGTCGCACACCGACGCCCGACTGAAGGTGTGGCAGCGCTCGCAGTGCCCAACCTCCGAGGCGGCCGCGTCCAGCGCCCGCGCGAGCTTGAGCGCGCCCGGGCGGTCGTGCTGGAGCAGATGGTAGGCCATCCGCTGGGCCGACTTCTGTCCGACGCCGGGCAGGCAGCGCAGCGCCTCGACCAGCCCGTCCAGTACCGGATCCGCCATTGTGCAAACCGATCAGAACGGGAACTTCATGCCCGGGGGCATCGGCATCCCGGCCGTCAGCTTGCCCATCTTCTCGGCGCTGGTGGCCTCGGCACGGCGGACAGCGTCATTGAACGCAGCGGCAACCAGGTCTTCCAGCATGTCCTTGTCGTCGGCCAGCAGACTGGGGTCGATGGTGACCCGCTTGACGTCGTTCTTGCAGGTCATCACCACCTTGACGAGTCCGGCACCCGACTGGCCCTCGACCTCGACCTGGGCGAGCTCTTCCTGGGCCTTCTTCAGGTTGTCCTGCATCTGCTGTGCCTGTTTCATCAGGCCGGCGAGTTGTCCTTTGAGCATGGCTCATCCTTTCTTGCGCAAAACGTGATTGTCGCCCCGATCCAGGGGCAACACGGCGACCGCTCAGAGCGGCCGGATGGAACCCGGAACGATGCGGGCGCCGGGATGCTGCTGCAGCAAGGCGCGCACCAGCGGATCGTTGTGGATCAGGGCCTCGGCATCGCGCTGTCGCTGCTCCCGGGCTGCCTGGTCGCGCTGAGCCGGGGTGTTGACGGCCGGGCCACGCCGCACCTCCAGCACCACGTGGGCATTCAGGTGCTGCGTCAGCGCCTGCGACAGCCTGTCCTGCAGGGCCGTCGTGATGAGGCTTTCCCGCTCGACCTGCAGGCCGCATGTGATGCCGTCGGGCTGCTGCGTCCACGCCACGCACTGGGCCTGCATGGCGAGTTCGCGCACGAGCGCCGAGACCAGCCCCTGGGCCGCCATGGCGCCCACCACATCGGCCCAGCGATCTGACAGGGGGTCGGCGCCGCGTTCGGGCAGCGCAAGGGACGGGGGCGCCGTTGGCGCCTGGCCTTGGCGGCGCTCGGGAGACGAGGATGCAGGCACCTCGGCGGCCGCGTCCGGTGCGTCCAGCCACGCCGGCTCCTCGGGCATCGCAGCGCCCTCTTCCTCGGACCAGCCGTCGGCCTCCGGGGGCAAGGCCTCCCAGGGCGGCACGGCACCCGTCGAGTCGCCACGCGGCCCAGCCTCGCGCCCGGCCGGATCGTCGCCGGGCTTTGATGCCGGCGGCGTGACCGACGCCCGCTCGGCAGGCGGCGACACCTCACCCGCCCGTTCTGCGGACAGCGCACGGTGGGCGGACTGCATGGGCTGCACGGTCTGCACGGGCTGAGGAGCGGGATCATGGCCTGCGTTGGACGGCGCCTCGGCGGGCGGGCGCGTGGCCTGCGGCGCAGCCGTCCTGGCGGCCATGTCGCCCCCAGGCGCGCCCGCGGCACGGCCTTCCTCCGCACGCGCAGCCGGCTGCGCCACGATGGACGCGGCGCGGGGGGCTGCAGCCTGAATCGGCTCGGCGGCGTCAGGCTGCGCTGCCGAGCCCGAGGCTTTTGGGTAGACGTGTCCTCCGGCGTCTGCCTGCCCTGGCTTGAAGGCCAACAGGCGCAACAGCAGCATCAGCAAGCCGCTGTACTCGTCGGGCGCCAGTGCCAGCTCGGCCCGGCCCTGCAGGCAGAGGCTGTAGAACAGCTGCGTCTCGTCGGGCGCCAGCAGCGGCGCCAGCGCCCGCCACGTCGCCGCATCCGGGTCTGCCGCATCCGCCGCTTCGGCGGCATCGGGCACCGCCTGCGACACGGCCATGCGCTGAAGGGCCGCAGCCAGTTCCTCGAGGGTGCCGGATGCGGACAGTCCCATGTGACGCAAGGCGTCGACCGCCTGCACCAGCGCGCGTCCATCGCAGGCCGCCACAGCCTCGATGATGCGCTGCACGTGCTGGCGGTCCACTGAGCCGAGCATCTGGCGGACGCCGGGCTCCGACAGGTGCCCGGCACCGAAGGCGATCGCCTGGTCGGTCAGGGACAAGGCGTCTCGCATCGACCCCCGGGCCGCCCGAGACAACAAGCGCAACGCGCCCGGCTCGGCCTCGATGCCCTCTTCGCTCAGCACCCGCCCGAGGTGCTCGAAGACGGTTTGTGCGGCCATGGGGCGCAGGTTGAATTGCAGGCACCGCGACAACACGGTCACGGGCACTTTTTGCGGATCCGTCGTGGCAAGCACGAACTTGAGGTATTCGGGCGGCTCTTCCAACGTTTTCAACATCGCGTTGAAGGCGGTGTTGGAGAGCATGTGGACTTCGTCGATCATGTAGACCTTGAAGCGCCCCACCACCGGCTTGTAGACCGCCTGCTCGAGCAATTGCGAGATTTCATCGACCCCCCGGTTGGAGGCCGCGTCCAGCTCGACGTAATCCACAAAGCGACCCGCATCGATATCGCGACACGGCTGACACTGCCCGCACGGCGAGGCCGTGATGCCACCCTGACCATCGGCCCCCACGCAGTTGAGGGACTTGGCCAGGATGCGCGACACCGTGGTCTTGCCCACGCCGCGCGTGCCTGTGAACAGGTAAGCATGGTGCAGGCGCTGCTGCGTGAGGGCATTGCCCAGGGCCTGGACAACGTGCCCCTGGCCGACCATGCTGTCGAAACCTCTGGGGCGGTATTTGCGCGCGAGTACCGTGGATGTCATCGGGCGATTCTAAAGCGAGCACCGTGCCCCTCACTCACGGGGGTATCTTCGGTGCACTCACCGTCATATCGGGTGACACACCAGCCGAGAAAGTGGCATTCATGCTGCGAAAACCTCTGGTAACCCGTGAAACCCCGACCTACAATCCCCTCGGATGCGCAGGGTGAAACGCCCTTCGATCAGCCAGAAGTTTCTCTGGTTTCTCTCGGTCGACTCGCTTGGCTCTGGCCCGGGCAAAGAGAGTGCAGTCGCCGATAACCTTGAATGGGCCAAGTAGTCATGTCGTTTGAAAACCTGGGGTTGGCAGAACCTCTGTTGAAGGCTGTCTCGGAAGCCGGGTACGCCGCTCCCACCCCGATCCAGGCGCAGGCCATCCCGGCCGTCCTGAACGGTGGAGACCTGCTTGCGGGCGCGCAGACCGGTACCGGCAAGACAGCGGGCTTCACGCTGCCTTTGCTGCACATGCTGGCCGCATCGCAAAAACCGGCGGCGAGCGGGCGCCGTCCGATCCGCGCCCTCATCCTCACCCCCACCCGCGAGCTGGCGGCACAGGTCGAAGAGTGCGTCCGCCTGTACGGCAAGTACCTGCCGATCCGCTCGATGGTGATGTTCGGTGGCGTGGGCATGAACCCGCAGATCGAAGCGCTGCGTCGTGGCGTTGACATCCTGGTGGCCACGCCGGGTCGACTGCTCGACCACCATCAGCAAGGCACGCTCGACCTCAGCCGCGTCGAGTACTTCGTCCTCGACGAGGCCGACCGCATGCTGGACATGGGCTTCATCCACGACATCCGGCGCGTGCTGGCCATCCTGCCTCCACGCAAGCAGAGCCTGTTGTTCTCGGCAACGTTCTCCGACGACATCAAGGCGCTGGCCGAGCGGCTGCTCGACAACCCGCAGGTGATCGAAGTGGCCCGCCGCAATGCGACCGCCGACACCATCGCCCAGAAGATCCACCCCGTAGACCGCGATCGCAAGAAAGAGTTGCTGGCCCACCTCATCCAGGCAAACAACTGGCACCAGGTGCTGGTGTTCACGCGGATGAAGCACGGTGCGAATCGCCTGGTCGAGTTCCTCACCAAGCAGGACATCACCGCCATGGCCATCCATGGCAACAAGAGCCAGAGCGCGCGCACGCGTGCACTGGCCGACTTCAAGTCGGGTGCGCTGCAGGTGCTGGTGGCCACCGACATCGCGGCCCGCGGCATCGACATCGATCAGCTGCCCCATGTGGTCAACTTCGAACTCCCGAACGTCGCGGAAGACTACGTGCACCGCATCGGCCGCACGGGCCGCGCCGGTGCCGAGGGAGAGGCGATTTCGCTGGTGTGCGTCGACGAGGAAGGCTTCCTGGCCGACATCGAGAAGCTGATCAAGCGCCAGATCCCGCGAGAAGTCATCGCCGGGTTCGAGCCGGATCCCAATGCACGCCCCGAACCCATCCAGTTGGGCCGACGGGTTCTCCACGGCGGTGCCGGCTCGCGCTCGGGCGGCGGTCGCTCGGGGGGCTCGCAAGGCCAGGGCAGCGGCGGTGGGGGTGGCGGTGGAGGCAACCCGCGTCAAGGTCGAGGCGGCTCCTCAGGGCGTCCTGCCCAGCGCGGGGATGCCGGGCGCCGTGCCAGCGGCACGGCACGCCCCCAAGGCCGCTGAGCCTGGGGTATCGCCCTTCG
>JAJUHM010000079.1 GCA_029279925.1 Aquabacterium olei | reverse complement strand
TGAGCAGCGCCTCGACCTGGGCCTCGGTCAGGGTACCCGGGACGCGCATGTGCTGTCGCGGGGCGTCCATGCGGAGGGTCGGATCCTGCGTCGTGTGACCGTCGCGCACGGCCCAGCGATAGAAGCGACGGAACACGCTGAGACGCCGCCCCGCAGACGACGGCTTGGTGGCGCTGTGCCGCGCCGAGGTGTAGCCCAACAGATCGATTTCGGTGGCCTGCACCAGCGTGCGGCCGGTGTGTTGCTGCACCAGCCAGTCGGCCAGTGCCTGAAGGTCACGGCGGTAGGCTCCCAGCGTGTTCGGACTGAGCCCGTCCTCCAGCCACAGGGCGTCGATGAAGCGATCGAGGTGCGGGTCCGCCGCGGGCGACACCGTCCGGGGTTCAGGCACCGCCACGCATCATCCCCTGCTTCATGCGCGGGTCGACCGGGTTGTCGCCCACAAAAATCTTCAGCACGGCACGGTAGAGGTCCTCTCCGGGCACGGCCTGGCCCACCGGGCGGCTGTTGTGCTGCAGTTGTACGCCGCGCCCGGGCAGGTAGTCCAGGTCGAGCGTGTCGCCCACCTTCAGGTCGCCGATGCCGTCCAGCAGGGCGGCCAACTGGTCGAGCCGCCCACCCAGGCGCTGCTGCACCTCGGCCGGCTCGTACTTGCGTATGCGCTTGGTCAGGGACCGGGTGAGCTCCTTGCTGGGGGCGTCCAGCATCACCTTGAGGCGGATGCGCTTGGGGCCTGGCATGGCCAGGGCCTGCGCGGCATCGCGCGTGGGCGCGCTGAGGTACAGGCCGGCGACGAAGGCCTTGACCCACGCGACACCACGCAGGCCCAGGCCGTTGAGACGCAGGGTGCGGTCGGCCAGCACCACAGTGTCATCGAAGCGCTGGCCCTCCAGGATGGCCGCGTGCGCCGCCGAAGGCAGGCCCGTGGTTGCCCCGAGCATGCACAGGGCCGCCGTCAGGGTCCAGGCCCGCGCGCGGCACCAGGCAAGGGCGGTGAACTCGTTGAGGGACACGCGATCTCCGGCAACAGACATGTCTGGAACAACGCGGGAGGCGGTGAGGCCGCTGACAGAAGGCCGCGTTACCAGATGTGAAGACCCGCCATGCAGTATGGGCCTTCGCACGGGTCCGGGGCGTGCCGCGGGCTCAATCGGCCCGCTCGAACACCGCCATGCTCTCGACGTGCGCCGTGTGCGGGAACATGTTGACCGCCCCCGCTGCCGTGCAACGGTAACCGGCCTGGTGCACCAGCAAGCCCGCATCCCGCGCCAGGGTGGCGGGGTTGCAGCTGACGTAGACGATGCGCAGCGGGCGCTGCCAGCCCGGCACCAGCGAGGGGTCCTGATGCAGGTCTGCCAGGGCCTTGGCCAGGGCAAAAGCGCCTTCGCGCGGCGGGTCGACCAGCCAGCGGGTGGCATGGCCGTAGCCGGCCAGCTCCTGCGGCGTGATCTCGAACAGGTTGCGGGCCACAAAGCTCGTGCGCGCTGCCACGCCGTTGGCGACGGCGTTGTCGCGCGAACGGGCCACCAGGGTTTCGCTGCCCTCGATGCCCAGCACCTCACGCGCCTGAGTGGCCAGCGGCAGTGTGAAGTTGCCCAGGCCGCAGAACCAGTCGATCACGCGTTCATCGGGCCGCACCGCCAGCAGGCGCAGCGCACGCCCGACCAGCACCTGGTTGATCGCGTGGTTGACCTGTGTGAAATCGGTGGGCTTGAACGGCATGGTGATGCCGAACTCGGGCAGGGTGTAGTCCAGCGTGGGTGCGGTCTCGTCCAGCGGGTGCACGGTGTCCGGGCCCTTGGGCTGCAGCCACCACGAAATGGCCGCCTGACCGCCCTCGGCGGGGCTGTGCGTGGCCGCGAAGTCCTTCAGGCGCTGCACATCCGCGGCGCTCAACGGCTCGAGGTGACGCAGCACCAGCACGGTCACGCGGGTGCCCACGGCCACCTCGATCTGCGGCAGGCGATCACGCCCGTCCATGGCGCCGATCAGCTCGCGCAGCGGCACGAGCAGGCGGCTGACATGCGGCGGCAGCACCTCGCAGCTCGTCATGTCGGCCACGTAGCGCGACTTGCGCTCGTGGAAGCCGACCAGCACCGTGTTCTTCTTGGCCACGTAGCGCACCGACAGGCGAGCGCGGAATCGATAGCCCCAGGAAGGTCCCTCGATGGGCCGCAGCAGGGTTTCAGGCTTGACTTTGCCCAGATGCCAGAGGTTGTCCTCGAGCACGCGCTGCTTGACAGCCACCTGCGCGCTGGCGTGGAAGTGCTGCATCTTGCAGCCACCGCACAGGCCGAAGAAGGTGCACTTGGGCGTGACACGCAGCGGACTTTCGCGGCGGATCTCGGCCAGCGTGGCCTGTTCCCAGTTGTTCTTGCGACGGGTGACGTTGACGCGCACCACCTCGCCAGGCAGGGCGTCTTCAATGAACACGACCTTGCCATCGGCGCGGTGCGCCACGCCCTGGGCGTCCAGGTCCAGGGACTCGACGGTGAGCCACTCCTGCCCGGGGGGCGGAGGCGGCAGGCTGATCGCCGGCTCGACAGCGGCCGGCGACTCGGAAACGGGGATATCGGGAGAGGCACTCATCCCGATATTGTCTCAGGAGTGACCGGCCCGGCGCCCTGCCCGACCGGCGTCCGCTTGCGCTCAGCGGCTCGGCAGCTGACGGGCCGGGTCGATGGGCTTGCCCTGCTTGCGGATCTCGAAGTGCAGGTTGACGCGATCGGAATCGGTCGACCCCATCTCTGCGATCTTCTGGCCCCGGCGCACGGTCTGGTCTTCCTTGACCAGCAGTGTCTGGTTATGGGCGTATGCCGTGAGGTAGTCCCCGGTGTGCTTGACGATGACGAGGTTGCCGTAGCCACGCAGGCCGGAGCCGGCGTAGACGACGCGACCGTCTGCCGCCGCGAACACGGGGTCGCCCGCCTTGCCGCCGATGGCCAGGCCTTTGCGCTTGCCTTCTTCGAAGCCGCCCAGCAGCGGGCCCGCAGCGGGCCAGGTCCAGGTGGGCTCATCGGAGGCAGGGGTGGCCGGTGCGGGCTTGTCCTTGGCCGGGTCTGCCGCGGGCGCCGACGCCGTGCCAGACGCGGCGCCCGACGCTGCTGCCCCCGCCACAGCGGCAGCGGCCCCCGAAGCCGGCTTGGCCTGCGTGCCCGGCGTGGCCGTCTTGCTGTCCAGGGGACGGGCTTCGATCCGGGACGGCGGGGTGAGCGGCTTGGCCGACACCACGGCCGAGGAGGCAGCCGGGTCCACCGCAGGGGAGACGACGCGCAGCACCTGCCCCACTTCGATCAAGTTGGGGTTCTCGAGGTTGTTCCAGGCGGCCAGGTCGCGCCAGTTCTGGCCGGATTCGAGGCTGATCCGGATGAGGGTGTCGCCGGGTTTGACCGTGTAGTAGCCGGGCTTGCCGGCGTTCTCGGCCCCTGGCAGGGGTTTGGCTGGCACCGGCGCGGGCGCGGGGGCGCCGCCCGAGGCCACAGGCCGGGAGCGCTCTTCAACGGGGGCCTTGTGGCTCGTGGAGGCACAGCCGGCCAGAACGAGCAAGGCTGCCGCCGAGGCGGCCATCCTGAAAGTAAAAATCATGTGCATGGGACGCTATGGTGCCCCGACAACGCGCCGGGCCACGAAACATCATGTGGTGCCGGATTTTAGAGGCACGAACAGAACGGCCCCCGCGCGGTGGGTCTGCAGCGTGCCGTCGGGCAGCCGGTCGATGATGGTCAGCACCTGCTGTCCCGGGCGGCCATCGTCGACGGGCGCGACCAGCCGACCGCCTGGCGCCAGCTGGTCCAGCCAGGGCTGCGGCACGGCTTGTCCCCCTGCGGCAGCAATGATGGTGTCATAGGGCCCGCCAGGGGCATGACCCAGCATGCCGTCGCCGAACACCAGCCGGACATCGAACCGGGGAGGCAGAGACGCACGAACGGCATCGAGGTGATGGCGAGCCTTCAGGTGCAGTTCGCGCACCCGCTCGATGGACACCACCCGCCGCGCCAGCAGCCCGAGCAGCGCCGCCTGGTAACCGCAGCCCGTGCCGATCTCGAGGCAGGCACCCAGCGGCGCCGGCGACTGACGGTCTGCGGCCAGGCCGGGCCGCTCGCACAGCAGCTGGAGCATGGCCCCCACCACCGACGGTTTGGAAATCGTCTGCCCCAGCCCGATGGGCAGGCTGGTGTCTTCGTAGGCCTGGTTGACCAGGGCCGTGTCGACAAAAAGATGGCGCGGCACGGTACCGAAGGCCCCCAGCACCCGCTCATCGGACAGGCCATCGGCCTTCAGGCGCTCCACCATGCGCGCTCTCACACGCACCGAGTCCAGCCCAAGGCCACCCGGCGCACTGAGGCGGCGGCGGTCCTGCTCGGCCTGGGCCAGCGGCGCCTGGGGGCGAAGGAGGTCCCGGGGCCCTGCCGGCGCGGCAGCCCGGGGGGCCGCTGGCCGTGCCGACGCGACCTGATCCAGCTGCAGCGGAAACCGCCGCGGCTTGGGATCAGACTGCCCGCGGCTCATCGGGTGCCAGCCCAGCCCTGCCAGGCGGGCAGGCGCTGGTGATCCGTCATGTCGACCTTCAAAGGCGTGATCGAGACCTGTCCATGGCGCACGGCGTGGAAATCGGTGCCCTCGCCCTCTTCGCGCGCTTCACCGGCGGGGCCGATCCAGTAGAACAGGTCGCCGCGCGGGTTGGTCTGAGGCACCGCCGGAAAGCTGGCGTGACGCCGTCCCAGGCGCGTGATGGCCCAGGGCAGCGCGTCGGCGTCCTCGCGGTTGGGGATGTTCACGTTGAGCAGCCAGGGCGACTCGGACGGCGGATGGGCCAGCACGTGCTCGATGATGCGGCGGGCCGTGCGGGCCGCGGCATCCAGCGCATGCCAGCCCTTGACCACCTGCGAAAACGCGATGGCCGGTACACCGAACAGATAGCCCTCGGTGGCCGCGGCCACGGTGCCGGAGTACAGCGTGTCGTCACCCATGTTGGCGCCGTTGTTGATGCCGGACAGCACCAGATCCGGCTTGGGAATGAGCCCGGCCGTCAGGGCCAGGTGCACGCTGTCCGACGGCGTGCCGGTGACATAGCGAAAGCCGTTGGCCGCGGTGTGCAGGCTGAGCGGCTGGTGCAGGGTCAGCGCGTTGGAGGTGCCGCTGGCATTGCGCTCCGGCGCGAACACATCGACCGTTCCCAGTCCCTGGCAGGCTTCGACAAGGGCAGCGATGCCGGGCGCCAGGTAACCGTCATCGTTGGCAATGAGAATTCGCATCCGGTGATTGTAGGAGCGCAACGTCGTGCGGCAGCCGGCCCCCTCGATTCGGTGAGACCCCTGCCCGCGATGGGGTCGCTTGCATGTAAAGTTACCGACTCGTACACCTCTCAACTCGTCCGTCCGGACGAGACCCCGGGACGCAGTTCTGCCGGGGCCCACCAGCCCGGCCCGTGCGGTGCTCGCGCAGGCTCGGAAGGAACTCCATGGCCGTCAAGGTTCTGATACTCGAAGACAACCCGGTGGCGCGCGGCTTTCTGTGCCGCGTCGTGCGCGAAAGCTTCAGCGACGTGGGCAGCATCACCGAGGTCAGCGACCTGGACGCGGCGCGCCGCCTCCTGGGGCACGCGCCCGGCGGGCGTGCCCTGCCCGGCCCGGATCCGGTCCAGCTCATCCTCGTGGATCTGGAACTGCCGGATGGCAGCGGTCTGGAGCTGCTGACGGAGCTGGGCGGCTACCCGGCCACCCGCATCGTCACCACCCTGTACTCCGACGACGAACACCTGTTTCCGGCGCTGCAGTGCGGTGCAGACGGCTACCTGCTCAAGGAAGACCGCTTCGAGGTGCTGGTCGAGGAATTGCAGAAGATCGTCCGGGGTCAGCCCCCGCTGTCACCGGCCATCGCCCGCCGGCTGCTGAACCACTTCCGCACGGAAGGCGTCGCCCCCGGTGGCAGCGGCCCCAGCGGGGCCGCGCACGCGGCCGAATCGGGCGCTCACGCAGGCGGCCCGGTGCCGACGGGCTCCGCCGGCACGCCCGACCACGAGCGGCTTACGCCCCGCGAGAGCGAGGTGCTGACCTACCTGAGCAAGGGTTTCACGATCAAGGAAATCGCCTCGCTCATGGGCATCAAGTGGTTCACCGTCAACGACCACATCAAGTCGATCTACAAGAAGCTGAACGTGTCCAGCCGCGCGGAAGCCGCCGTGCTGGCCAGCAAGCAAGGCCTGGTCTGAGCGCGCCATGCCGGGCCCGGCACCGTCCGCCCCCCCGCAGCACCGGCTGAACGGTTTGCTGGCCAGGCGGGCTGCAGGGGCCATGCTCACGGTGGAGCAGGTGCTGGCGGAAACCCAGGCACCCGCCCGCTGGATGGGATGGCGCATGCGGCTGCTCGTGAGCCTGGCCCTCGGTGCGTGCCTGGTGGTCGCCGGCTGCGCCTGGTGGCTGGCGCAGCAACCGCATCTTCCCGTCACCTTGAAGGCGCGGGCAGACGGCCACCTCTCCCTGCAATCGGTGGACTACCCCACCCTGCGCAAACTCGAAGGCCTGGAGCTGGTGGGCCTGCGGGTCGATCCGCCTGCCGAAGCGGGGCCGGCGCAGCCACTGAGTCTGCCCGCGGACATGGTGCTGCTGCAGCGTTCGGCACGTTGGCTCACCGAAGAGGCCGAGCGGCGCCGATTCCTGGCTTTCCATCAGCAGATCGACGCCGTGCGGCAGCATTGGCGTGCCGAAGGCCTCGTGGCCCACCTGAGGTTCGCGCATGCCGCTGAAGAGCCCGTGCTGATCGCGCCGCGCGGCTGGTCGGGGCTCACGCTGATGTACTGGGTGCTTTCGGGCCTGGCGCTGGCGGTGTTCATGGTGGGCGCGTCGGTCCTGCTGTCCCATCCCACGTCGTACAGCGCCGCCTATGCACTGCTGACGACGGCGCAGTCCGCCCAACTGATGCTGATGGCGGTCGGCGGCAACCTCGACTTTTTCGCCCCGGGCTGGATGGCGGGGCTCGATCTGCGGGGGCGCATGGGGGCCGACCTGGCCACCGCAGCGGCCTTGCTTTACCTCGGGGCATGGGCGCTTCGGCGTCGGGCCTGGCTGAGCCCCGTGATGGCGGTGGCAGGGGTGGCGCTGGCCGTCGTGGCGGTGGCCGGTTTCGCGACGCCGTCCCTGCTGGTCTCGACCGCCGGCTGGTGGACCTGGCAGGCGCTGTGCGCAGGCGGCATGGCGGCTGCCTTGCTGCTGATGCATCACGGGCAGCGCACCACACCGCATCCCTTTGGACGGGTGGTGCTGCGCTTTGCGGTGGTGGGGGGCGTCACCTGGGGGCTCATCGTGCTCGCGCTGGTGCTGGGCGGTCAGCGACCGGACCTGCAGCTGCACCTGTCCTGGCAGGGCATGATGGTCTGGCACGTTTTCGTCGGCATCGTGCTGCTGTTGTGCCCTTACCTGTCGCGCACGAAGCAGGTCCTGCAGGAGTTCTCGTTGCTGGCGGTCTCGAGCACGGTGGCCGCCTCGCTCGACCTGCTGTTCGTGGCGGTGTTTTCACTGGGGCAGTTCACATCGATGACGCTCTCGCTGTTCCTGGCGCTGGGAAGCTATCTGCTGGCTCGCCGGTGGATGCTGACCCAGCTGCCCGGGCGGGACGCCCTGTCGATGGAGCGCCTGTTCCAGCACCTCTACCGCATGGCACGCGAGCTGGAGGGCCACCCCGATCGGCTCGATGACGCCATGCTGCGCCTGATGCGTGAGCTCTTCGACCCGCTGGAGAGCGAGGTGGTGCGTGGGCACGTCGCCTCCGCGGCCGTGCGGGGCAACGGCGCCCTGCTGCTGCTGCCGATGCCGCGACTGGGCGACGCCGCGGTGGGCCACCGCGCGCTGGCGCTTCGGCACGCGCACAAGGGGCTGCGCCTGTTCACGGTGGAGGACGCCAGGCTGGCCGAGCGCATCATCGAGCAGTTGCAGCGCGCGCTGAATTTCGACAGGGCCGTCGAGCAAGGGCGCAGCGAGGAGCGCCTGCGCATCGCCCAGGATCTGCACGACGACATCGGCGCGCGCTTGCTGACCCTCATGTACCAGGCCCCGAATGCCGAGATCGAGGAATACATCCGGCACACACTGCAGGACCTCAAGACGCTGACGCGCGGGCTGGCCGCGCAGTCACACTGCCTGGTCGAGGCGGCCGGAGAGTGGAAGCGCGACCTGCAGCACCGGGCCGACGTGGCAGAGTGCCGGCTCGACTTCGACTTCGCGGCCGACGTCAACGTGACCCTGACCATGGTGCAATGGTCGGCGCTGACCCGGATCCTCCGCGAACTGGTCAGCAACGCGCTGAGCCACGCGCGGGCGCGCCACATCGTGGCCCGGCTGAAGCTGGCCGAAGACCAGCTCACACTCGAGGTGCAGGACAACGGGATCGGCCGCGCGCCGGAGGAATGGTCCCATGGCCTGGGCATGGGCGGCGTGCGCAAGCGCGTGAAACAGCTGGGCGGTCAGGTCCGGTGGGAAGAGGCGTCCCCGTGCGGGATCCGCTGCGTGGTCACCGTGGCGCCGTTTGCGAGCCCGCCGGCCGCCGATCAAACATCCCACTGAGGGGTGTTGCGCAGCACCTCTTCCAATGTGGTGACGCCTTCGGCGACCTTCATGACGCCGGCCGGCCGCAACGGGCGCAGCCCTTCCTTGGCCGCCATCTGCCGCAGACGCGGCATGTCGATGTGCGGGTGGATGGCCGCGCGCAGCGACTCGCTGATCGGCAACAGTTCGTACAAGCCGACGCGCCCCTTGAACCCGGTCATCCGGCATTCAAGGCACCCGACGGGCTTGTAAGGCTGGATGTGGCCGTTGAGGCGCCAGGGCTTGATGGCCTCGGCCAGCATCTCGGGGCGCACGCTGTCGTCCGGCTTCTTGCAATGCGGACACAGGGTGCGCACCAGGCGCTGGGCCAGCACGCCGATGACGGTGGCGCTGATCAGGTAGCTGGGCACGCCCAGATCGGTCAGGCGGGTGATGGCCGAAGCCGCATCGTTGGTGTGCAGCGTCGAGAACACCAGGTGGCCGGTCAACGAGGCCTGGATGGCCATCTCGGCGGTTTCCAGGTCTCGGATTTCACCTACCATGATGATGTCCGGGTCGTGACGCATCAGCGCACGCAGGCCATCGGCGAAGCCGAGGTCGATGGTGGCCTGCACCTGGGTCTGGTTGAACGAGGGCTCGATCATTTCGATCGGGTCTTCGATGGTGCAGACGTTGACCTCATCGGTCGCCACGCGCTTGAGCGTGGAGTACAGCGTCGTCGTCTTGCCGGAGCCCGTGGGGCCGGTGACCAGGATGATGCCGTGCGGCCGGCTGACCAGTTGCTCCCACTGCTGGGTCTCGCTGGCGGCAAAGCCCAGGGCCTCGAACGACTTGACGGTGTTGTCCGGGTCGAAAATCCGCATGACCAACTTCTCGCCAAAGGCGGTCGGCATGGTGGACAGGCGCATCTCGACTTCGTCGCCCCCCGGGTTGCGCGTCTTGATGCGCCCATCCAGCGGGCGGCGCTTCTCGACCACGTCCATGCGTCCCAGCAGCTTGATGCGCGCGGTCATGGCCTGCATCACAGCCAGCGGCACCTGGTAGACGGTGTGCAAGACGCCATCGATGCGGAAGCGGATGGCGCCCATCTCGCGGCGCGGCTCAAGGTGGATGTCCGAAGCGCGCTGGTCGAAGGCGTACTGCCACAGCCAGTCGACGACCTGGATGATGCCCTGGTCGTTCGCGTCGAGCTGACGATTGCTCTTGCCCAGTTCGACCAGCTGCTCGAAGTTGTGCGCGACGCTGTCGCCCGTCTTCTTGTTGGCGTCCTTGACGGACTTGGCCAGCGTGTAGAACTCGGTGCGGTAGCGTTGCAGGTCGAGCGGGCTGGAAACAACCAGCTTCACCTTCTTCTTGGTGTGCGACAGGATCTCTTCGACCCAGTCCACATCGAGGGGCTCGCTGGTCGCGATGGTGATCTCGGTCAGGCTCATCTGCACCGGCAGCGCCTTGCGGCGTTCGGCGTAGTTGATGGACATGACTTCGGCCACGCGGGCCACATCGACCTTGAGCGGGTCGATGCGCAGGTAGGGCATGCCCACGCGCCCGGCCAGCCACTCGGTGAGGGGCTCCAGTTCGAGCAGGTTGCCAGTGTCGGCGCGGGTCAGGCCCATGCCGGCCAGCCGCACCAGCGGGTGCTGGGCGCTGTCGCCCGCGGCAAAGCGCCGGGCCACCTTCTCGGCATCCCGGATGCCGACCACACCGTCTTCCGTCAACCACTGCAGCAGCAGGCGCCACTCCAGCGGCCCCTTGGGGGCGGCAGTGGGCCGGCGGGGCGTTGAAGCGGGGCCGGGCGCGGGTGCGGACGCAGAGGAAGCGCTCATGTCAGGCGGGCAAGGACGGGGTGCATCGGGACAGCAATTTGACCCATTTTCGCGCAGGCAGATTCCAGCGGGTCTGTAAAGTTTCGGCGCGTTCGGCCAGCACTTCGCGGGAAGGCAGGTCGAACCCTTTCCACGCCAGCACGATGGTGTTGCCGTCCCGCGTGGGTTTGAGCATGGCCACGCGGTCGGCGCCGAAGGCGGAGGCAATGCGGCTGGCGCTGCGATCGAAGCTGACGTCCCGGCCGAAGAGGTTGACGCTCATGACCCCGCCATCGTCCAGCACCTGCCAGCAGGCCCGGTAGAAGGCCTCATCGTCCAGCACCGGGCTGGCGGCCTCGTGGTCATACAGGTCGACGCACAGGGCGTCGAACGCTGCCACGTGGTGCTCGTCGGCCACGAAACGGGCCGCATCACCCTGGATCACCGTGAGACGCTCGTCGTCGTCCGGCAGATGGAACCACGCCCGGCAGGCCGCGATCACCTGGGGATTGAGCTCGACCGCGGTCGTGGGCGCGCGCAGGACGCTGTGGCAGAACTTGGTGAGCGCGGCCGCGCCCAGTCCCAGCTGCAGGGTGCGGGCGGTGGCCACCGCCTCGGGGTCGCGCAGCAGCGTCCAGGCCATCATGCGCTGGATGTACTCGAGCTCCAGCTTGAGCGGCTGGCGGATGCGCATGGCGCCCTGGATCCAGGGGGTTTCAAGATGGAGGTAACGCAAGCCGCCCTGTTCCGACAGGGTGGCCTCGGGGAGTCGGGGCTTTCGTTTCACGCGGCGAGTGTGGCACAGTGCCGATCCCATGCCGCGCACTCCCGAGCCTCCGTCCCCGCGTCTGCAAGGCCTGCCGCCGGTCGTGGGCCCGGGCGCGCGGCTGCTGGTGCTCGGCAGCTTTCCGGGCGTGGCCTCGCTGGCGTCGCAGCAGTATTACGCCCATCCCCGCAACGCGTTCTGGCCCATTCTGTCGGCGCTGTGGCGGCTGCATGGCGACGAGGCCCTGCAAGTGCGCCCCTACGCTGAGCGCCTCCCGGTCGTGCGGGCCCATGGCCTGGCCATCTGGGACGTGTATGCCGGCTGCGCACGCGAGGGCAGCCTCGACCGCGCCCTCCGTGACGCCCAGCTCAACGACCTGCCCGGCTTG
>JAJUHM010000078.1 GCA_029279925.1 Aquabacterium olei | reverse complement strand
GTCATCATGATCGGTGAAATCCGCGACTTCGAGACCGCGCAGATCGCCGTGCAGGCGTCCCTCACGGGTCACCTGGTGCTGGCCACGCTGCACACCAACGACGCACCCAGCGCCGTCACGCGCCTGACCGACATGGGCATCGAGCCCTTCCTGCTGTCGAGCTCGCTGCTGGGTGTGCTGGGCCAGCGCCTGGTGCGCAAGCTGTGCGTGCACTGCAAGCGCGAGGACGAGCAGGGCCGCTGGCACCCGGTGGGCTGCCCCGAATGCGGCATGAGCGGCTACAAGGGCCGAACCGGCGTCTACGAGCTCATGGTGGCCGACGACGAGTTGCGCGCCGTGATCCATGCCCAGGCGGCCGAGGCCACGCTGTTCGAGCACGCCCAGCGCCACGGCATGAAGACCATGCGCGACGACGGCGACCGCCTGGTCGCCGAAGGCGTGACCTCGCTGGAAGAAGTCCTGCGGGTGACCCGCGAGTAAGCGCCCCACCGAACGCCCACCATGCCCGCCTACCGTTTCGAAGCGCTGGATGCCGCCGGCAAGACCGTCAACGGCCTGGTCGATGCCGACAACCCCAAGTCTGCCCGCAGCCAGCTGCGCGGACAGGCGCTGGTGCCGCTCAAGGTCGAGCCGGTGGTCCATGCCGACAAGGCCGGTGGCGAAGGCGGTGGCCGGGCCTTGTTCAGCCGCCGGGTGTTCAACGCCTCGGCACTGGCGATCTGGACGCGCCAGCTCTCAGGCCTGGTCGTGGCCGGCCTGCCGCTGGAGCGGGCACTGACCGCACTGGCCGACGAGGCCGAAGACCCGCGCCAGCGCGAGCTGGTGTCGCACCTGCGTGCCGAGGTCAACGCGGGCGCCCCCTTTGCGCAGGCGCTGTCGGGTTCTCCGCGTGAATTCGACGACGTCTACCGCGGTGTGGTGGCCGCCGGCGAGCAGAGCGGCCAGCTCGGTGCGGTGCTCGACAAGCTGGCCACCGACCTTGAAGAACAGCAGGCCCTGAAGGCCCGGCTGGTGGGGGCCACGCTGTACCCGGCCATCGTGTCGCTGTTTGCGGTGGTGATCGTGGTGGCGCTGCTGGTGTTCGTGGTGCCGCAGGTGGCCCAGGTGTTCTCCAGCAGCAAGCGGGCGTTGCCCATGCTGACCCGGTTCATGCTGGGGCTGAGCGCCTTCATGCGGGAGTGGGGCTGGTTGCTGGCCCTGGTGCTCGGGGGCGGTCTGGGCGGCATCCTGGCCGGGCGCCGCAACGAGGGCTTCCGGCTCAAGTTCGATGCCTTCTGGCTGGGCCTGCCCATCCTGGGCCGGCTGGCCCGTGGCTACAACGCCGCCCGCTTTGCCGGCACGCTGGCCATGCTGGCGGGTTCGGGTGTGCCCATCCTCAAGGCGCTGCAGGCCGCGGCCGAAACGCTGTCGAACCGGGCGATGCGGGCCGATGCCATGGACGCGCTGGTGCAGGTGCGCGAGGGCGCACCGCTGGCCTCCGCGCTGGCGGCCAAGAAGCGCTTTCCCGGCTTGCTGGCCATGTTCGCGCGTCTGGGAGAGCAGACCGGTCAGTTGCCCCTGATGCTGCAGCGGGCGGCCAACCAGCTCGGGGCCGAGGTGCAGCGCCGGGCGCTGGCCATCGCCACGGTGCTGGAGCCCTTGCTCATTGTGGCGATGGGCCTGATCGTGATGCTCATCGTGATGTCGGTGATGCTGCCGATCATGCAGATGAACACCTGGGTGAAGTGAGTGCCGTGTCGTTTCTCCGTTAGCATCGCGGCGAATGTAATTTTTTGTTCGCCTGTGCCGGCATGAAACTCCTGTTGATCGACGACCATCCGCTTTTCCGTGACGGGCTGAGCATGCTGATTACCCATCGCCTGAGCCTGCCCGGCGGGGCGCTGCAGGTGCTGCAGGCAGGCGACCTGCCGCAGGCGGCGCGGGTGCTGAGCGAGCACCCAGATGTGGGGCTCGCCTTGCTGGATCTGAGCCTGCCTCCCGACTGCCACGGCGTGCGCACCCTGGAGCGCTGGCGCGCCCTGGCACCCGACATCCCGGTGGTCGTGCTGTCGGCCGACGACCGCCCCGACACCATCATCTCGGCCATCGATGCCGGGGCGTCGGGCTTCATCCCCAAGACGGTGCAGGCCAGCGTGATGCAGGAGGCGCTGTCCCGCGTGGTCGCGGGGGGCGTCTACCTGCCGCCTCTGCCGGGCAGCTATGGCATCGGCGTGGGCCACAACGACTGGGACGACGACCTCAGCGAGGACGGTCCGCTCAACGCCATGGGACTGTCGAGCCGCCAGATCGATGTGCTGCGGCTGCTCGTGGAGGGCAAGGCCAACAAGGAGATCTGTCGGCAGCTCAGCCTGTCGGAGTCCACCGTGAAGACCCACCTGGCGGCCATCTTCCGCAAGCTGAAGGTGAACTCCCGGACCCAGGCGGTCGTTGCCGTCGCGAAGGCGGGGTTGAGCCTCAAGACCTGATTCCACGGGCATCGGCCGAATGGTGGATGGTGTGCCGCGCCTCGCCGCGTTAACCTGAAAGTTGTTTCGGACGCTGTCATCACGTCACACGCGGGCCATGGTCTTCTGGATCATGGCCCGCATTTTTCTTGCGCTGAAGGGTTTGTGGAGCACCGGCAGCCCGGAGCGGGCCAGTTCGGTCAGCCGCTCGGGCGCCGTGTCGCCGGTGATGACGATCAGTGGGGTGTTCGGGTGGCTGGTCACGAGCCAGCCCGCCAGTTCCCGGGCAGTGCCATCCGGCAGGCGGTGGTCGCTGATGGCCAGGTCCCAGGGCTGATCCAGCAGGGGGCGGGTCTCGCTCAGGCTGGCGGCCCCCTCGACCTGCAGCCCCCAGCCCGACAGCAGACGCGCCAGGCTGGCGCGGATGTCTGCCTCGTCCTCCACCAGCAAGACGCGCCACGGTGGCAAGGTGGCCGCGGTCTCCTCGGCATCCGGGGCCGGGCTCCCGGCCGGCGCGTGCGCGAGCTCGGCCGCTTCCGGCACGCTCAGCGTGAAGCAGGTGCCGCGCCCCGGCACCGACACCAGGCTCAGTTCGTGCCCCAGCAACTGGACCGCGCGGCGCACGATGGCCAGACCGAGTCCCAGTCCCTGGTGGCGGTCACGGGCCGGGTTGCCGAGTTGCACGAACTCCTCGAACACCCGGGTCTGGTCGGCGGCCGGGATGCCGGGGCCGGTGTCCCGGACCTGGATCTGCAGCCGCCCGCGGCGACGCCGGACCGACACGAGGACGCTGCCCTGTTCGGTGTGCCTCACCGCGTTGCCCACCAGGTTGCGCAGGACCTGTTCGAGCAGCACCGGGTCGCTCCAGGCACGCTGCGACCCGACCCGCACCCGCAGTGACAGGCCCTTGCGCTGGGCGGCTTCGGCCTCGTGGCTGACGATGCTGCTGACCATCTCGCGCAGCGGGACCGCGCGGGGCTGGACCTCGACCGTGCCGGCGTCCAGGCGCGACAGGTCCAGCAGGCCCTTCAGCAGGCTCTCCATCGACACCACGGCGTGGGTGAGTCGGTCGCTGAGGTCGCGCGCCTGCGGATCGGTCAGCCTGTCGCGCAAGAGGTCGTTGAGCAGCCCGATGGCCGCGACCGGCTGGCGCAGGTCGTGGCTGGCGGCGGCCAGGAAGCGGCTCTTGGCGGCGTTGGCTTCGGCCAGCTCGCGGGTGCGCTCGGCCACCTTCTGTTCCAGCGTGGCGTTGCTGGCTTCGATGGTGTTGAAGGCGTGGACCACGCGACCGACGACGACCAGGGTGAAGGGGGCCAGTGCCAGGGGAATGGCCCACGCCAGCCAGTTGACGGCCTCGATGTGCCCCATCTGCCGGATGACGAGGTAGTCGTGCAGCCCGGCGCCCAGCACACAGGCCAGCCCCAGCCCCAGGTAGCGCTGCGGCACAGCCTGTTCCGGCACGCCGGTCCGCAGCAGCACCGGCAGCGAGGGCAGTGCCATGGCGATCAGCAGCGGCTGCAGGATGCGGCGCGTCGTGTCCAGCATCGGGTCCCAGGGCATGGCCAGCAGGCCCACCAGCGGGGCGGCCGGCACGGCGAGGTACAGCAGCCGCCCGTACCAGCGCTGGTACCGGCGGGTGAAGGTCATGGCAAACCACCCCATGAGCCAGACGCTGAAGGCGTGCGCGGTCAGGTGCAGCCAGGAGTTCACCTGGGGCGAGGCCAGATCCAGTTCGATGAAGTAGCTGATGTTGCGCGCGGCCGTGATCATGTACAGCAGGCCGAACAGGCCGATGGCGCGCTCTTCCCGGCGTTGCCACCACAACGCGATCAGGAACACGGAAAAAGCCACGCAGGCCACATTCAGGCCGACCGGGACCCAGCGTTGCAGCACCTGCAGCCGGGTGAAGTCGGGCGCGAGCAGGGCGCGGGGCCCGATGGACGGTGCCAGCATGCCGCCTTGTGTCTTGCAGCCGACGTCGACCACCAGGGTGTTCTCGCCACTGCGCAGCAAGGCCGTCGGCACGGCAATCAGGTAGCCAGCCGGGAAGGACAGCCCGCCCGGCTCGTTCATCGTCACGTGCAGGTGTTCGCCGTTGAGCCGGATGATGTGCGACTGACACAGCCGGTCGAAACGCAGGGACCAGGGGTGGACGCGCGCGTCCTCGAGTTGCGCGGGGGACACCACGAAGCGCGAGGCATAGCGGGCCGAGCCGGTCGTGGGCAGGCCGTCCTGTCGCCAGATGTGGGGCAAGGTCACGGCGCGTTGCACGGGCGTGCCATCGGGCGGAGCGGCCGTCAGTTCATGGGACAGCCAGGGCACCAGGCCCTCGGGTGGGCGGTGCCCCGGCCAGACGGCCATGGCCCAGAGCGCGGCAATGGCCAGCATCACCCACCACCACCATCGTCCCAGCCGGTCCAGCATCCGCGTGGCGGCGTACGGCCGGGCCGCCACGGTCTCGGTTCTTGTCACTGTGTTCTTGCTCCCTGATGGGCTGTGCGGTTGCGCACGGCCCACCCTCCATTGTGCGCACAGCAGCGTGGCAGCTTCGGGCCAACCCGGTGGATCGGCCGTCAGTCTGGTGATATGACGGGAATCAGGCCCCCAAGTCGACATGACAGCATGGCGCAGCGCTTGCTTCAATGTCGACGTGAGCACCTGGTGGTCTGGAGGACTGGCATGAGCCATTGCACCGAACTGGTTCCCATCGCGAACGAGGCATCCCCCCGGGGTCGCATCCCGATCGCCCACATGCGGCCGGTCTACCGGCTCGACGAGGTGGAGCGCAGGCTGGGCAAACTGCCCCCGCGCGACCACGAAAGCCTGCGCGCCACCTACGAGCGCATGCTGGAAAAAGGTGCCGAACGCTTCCAGGTCAAGCCCTCCGGGCTGCCGGCGATGTCCCACCTGTATGACGAGCTGCCCAACTTCCACGAGGTGCTCGACGACCTGCGGCGCCAGCTGGCGCTGTGCAGCGACAGCCGCGACGCCCTCGAGATCACGCCCATGCTGCTGCTCGGGCCGCCCGGCGTGGGCAAGACCCATTTCGCCCGCGAGGTGGCCCAGCTGCTGGGCACCGGCCTGGGCTTTGTCTCCATGAGCTCGATGACGGCTGGCTGGGTGCTGTCCGGGGCGTCAAGCCAGTGGAAGGGGGCGCGCCCGGGCAAGGTTTTCGAAACCCTGGTCGATGGGCAGTACGCCAACCCCGTCATGGTGGTCGACGAGATCGACAAGGCCGGTGGCGAGCACGCCTACGACCCGCTGGGCTCGCTCTACAGCCTGCTGGAGCACGACACCGCCGGCAGCTTCACCGACGAGTTCGCCGAGGTGCCGGTCGATGCCAGCCAGGTGATCTGGGTGGCCACCGCCAACGACGCGCGCCAGATCCCGGACCCCATCCTCAACCGGATGAACGTGTTCGAGGTGGCCATGCCGGACGAGGACGCGGCCCGCAAGATCGCCGCGCGCCTGTACCGCAGCATCCGCGACCACCACGACTGGGGTTCGCGCTTCGCCCCCGAGCCCGGCGAGGCCGTGCTGGAGGCCCTGGGCCGGCTGGCGCCGCGTGAGATGCGGCGCGCGCTGATGACCGCCTTCGGCAACGCCAAGCTCGACGGGCGCGATGCCATCGAGCCGCGCGACCTGCCGGAGCAGGGCGGCAAGCGCAGTCCGATCGGCTTCATGCACTGAGGCGCGCCCGTCGCCCCTGGCTCGTCTGTTGAGCGACCAGGGGGCTATCATGGGGTCATGCCTGCCTCTCTGGACGGCCAGCTGGTCGTCGCCATCTCATCGCGTGCGCTGTTCGATTTCGAAGAGGAGAACCGCCTCTTCGAAGGCAGTGACGACCGCGCCTACATGCGCCTCCAGCAGCAACGGCTCGACGAGCCTGCGCGGCCGGGCGTGGCGTTCTCGCTCGTGCGCAAGCTGCTGGCCTTCAATGCACCCGGCCGGCCGCGGGTCGAGGTCGTGATCCTCTCGCGCAACGACCCGGTCTCGGGCATGCGCGTGTTCCGCTCGGCCCGCCATTACGGCCTGCCGATCGAGCGCGGTGTGTTCACCCGCGGTGAGGCCCCCTGGCGCTATCTGCGTCCCCTGCACGCCAACCTGTTCCTGTCGGCCAACGAGGCCGATGTGCGTCAGGCCCTGGGCGCGGGCGTGCCGGCCGCGCGGGTGCTGCCGCACGCCGCCCGCGCGGGCGAGGCCCACCCGAACGAAGTCCGCATCGCCTTCGACGGCGACGCCGTGCTGTTTTCCGACGAGGCGGAGCAGGTCTATGCGCAGGGCGGGCTCGACGCCTTCCAGCGCCATGAGGTGGAACGCGCCGCCTTGCCCCTGCCGGACGGCCCTTTCAAACCGCTGCTGCTGGCGCTGCATGCCCTGCAGCAGGCCCCGGCAGACCACGAAGCGGCCACCGGGCAGGCGGCGCAACTGGCGCCCATGCGCGTGCGCACGGCGCTGGTCACGGCGCGGGGTGCCCCGGCGCACGAGCGTGCGCTGCGCACCCTGATGAACTGGGGCATCGACGTGGACGAGGCCATGTTCCTGGGCGGGCTGCCCAAGGGGGCCTTCCTGCGCGAGTTCGAGCCCGATTTCTTCTTCGACGACCAGACCGGTCATGTCGACAATGCCGCACCCCATGTGCCCGCCGGACACGTGGCGGCCGGCGTGCGCAACCTGGAGGCCCACCATGCCGGATGACCTCGGTGATTTCTTTGCCATGCCCGCCTACAAGCCCGACGAGGCATTGGTGACGCTGCGGCGCGCGCTGCGCGAGTGCCGCCCGTTGGTCGAGCAGTCGGGCAGCACCCCGGTGCGCTTCACGTGGCAGGGGCTGCCGGTGATCGAGTTGGCCCGCACCGAAGGTGCGCCTACCCTGTCGGTGGCGCTGGTCAAGCGCCCGGCCCAGCGGCCGGACTGGGTACGGCGCACCCTGGCCTCATCGGCCGAACAGCGGCAGTGGCTGGACGAGGTACGCCGCGCGCTGGCCCGCTGGGACCACGACGACTGACGGCCTCAGCCCCGCCGAGAGTGGCTCAGGCCGCTTCCTTGCGCATCTTCGCGCGGAACAGGTCGGCAATGCTCACCTCCTGCGGCCCGCGGATCAGCTCGAAGGGCTCGCCGGCCGCGATCGTGCCGGGCACCCGCACCGACAGGTAGAAGCCGCACCAGCCCGACTGCGCCATCATCTTCAGCGCCTGCGGAAAGCCCATCACCGCGGCGAACTTGTAGCAAGGCCGCCGGGGCTCGCTGATCGCCAGCGTGCAGTCCGGGAACTTCAGCAGGTCGCCGATGTAGGCGTCCGATTCCAGCAGCCCGGTGATCGTGAGGTTCTCGCCGGGCAGGCCGATGGGCAGGGGCGCACCCCATTCCTGCACGCCGGCCTGCGCCCGCACCGTTTCCCAGAAGGCGTAGTGCTCGTGCGGATAGGCGTACACCGCCTTGCTGACGCCGCCATGCACCGTCAGGTCGGCCTGCTCGTCCCCCTCCAGGCCCAGCGCCTTCACGGGCACCCGCGTGGGCATCTCGGGCGAACCGACCGGGCGCTTGCCGATGCCGGTGAGGATGCGCCGCCCCTCGATCATCATGGGCTGCGTCTGGGCGACGTTGACGGACAGCACGCGGCGAACGAGGGACATGGGCAACTCCTGCACGAACGGAGCGCCGAGCATAACCGCGGTGCCCGTGACGTCGGCGCGTCGCCTGCCATGCACCGCTCAGCGCCAGGGGAACACGTTGATCGCCATCGCCTTGAGGCCGACCACGCACGGCTGCCCGGGTGCCCAGCCCATCTGCTGGATGGATTTGCGGGTCAGCAAGGCCCACAGCGTGGCGGGCGGTGCCTGCGTCGGCTCGCTCCGGTCTGCCGCGCGGTCGAGCTCGACGACCACTGCACCATAAATCCCATGCTCGCCGGCCAGCATGATCTGAGCGACCCGCCCGCGCAGGTGGTTGCTCACGCTGGTGTCGCTCGGGGGGTGGCGATGCAAGGCGACGTCACGTGCCCGCAGCTTGACCCGGACCCGGCTGCCAACGGGGTGCAGCATGGCGGGCACCGTCAGGCGCTGGCCGCCGACATCGACCTCGCTGAGCAGCCAGCTGACATCGTGCCGTTTCACCACCCCATCCAGCACGGTGCCGGCGTGCTCGCCCTCCAGAAAGGACGACAGCGAGACATCGGACAGGATGTGGGGGGCAGGCCCCGCTCTGGCCATGCGCCCTTCGTGCAGCACGACGATCTCGTCGGCGAGCTGGATGACCTCGTCCATGCGCGGGCTCACCAGCACCAGGGGCAAGGGCTGGCGTGCTGGCAACTGGGCCAGCAGGGCCAGCAGTGGCGGGCGCGCCTCGGTCGGCACACGGGCCAGCGGGTCGTCCAGCAGCAGGGCATGGGGATGGGCCAGCAGGGCGCGGCCCAGCGCCACTCGGAAGGCGTCGGCCGCAGACAGCTGGGTGGCACGGTGTTGCAACAGGGGTTCGATGGCCAGCCAGCGGGCGATCTCCTCCAGGCGCGGCCCCCGATCGCCCCCGCCCACGCGGTGGCCGTACATCAGGTTGCCCTGCACGGTCAGGTGGGGGAACAGATGCGCTTGCCCATCGACCCAGCCCAGGCGGCGCACATGGGGCGGCAGATTCAGGCCGGTGGCTGCGTCGTACAGCGGGTCGGCGCCGAGGGTCACGCGCCCCCCGATGGCGGGCAGCAGCCCGGCCGTTGCCATCAGCAGGGCGGTCTTGCCGGCCCCGGGGCGGCCCACAAGTGCACACACGCGCCCGGGGGGCACGCGGAACTGGGCCTGGATGTCGAGCCCCGGTCGCTGCAGGCGCAGGGCCACGCCCAGGGCCCGTGGCAAGGGCAGGCCGCGCTCCGTCATGGCTCGGCGCTCCGGGCCGCAGGATGGCCAAGGGTGCGCCGTTCCCAGCGGGCGTGCGCCCATTCGCTGAGCAGAGTGGCCAGCACGGCCACGGCCAGCGCCGCCCACGCCAGGCGGTCGCTGAGCGGGCCGTCGACGAGGCCCGTCTCGCTGGCCAGTGCGAGCGGTGCCGACAGGGGCAGGTCTCCGGCGCCCTGGGGCAGTCGGGTGGCCAGCACGATGGCGGCCCCTGTCTCCCCCCAGGCCGCGGCCCAGCCCAGCGCCATGGCCGACAGCACAGCCGGCCAGGCAGCGGGCAGGGTCACGGTCCACCAGGCCTGCCACGCGCTGGCGCCCAGCGTCCGGGCCACCGGCACCCGCATCGGGTCCTGCACGGCGAAAGCCGGGCGCAAGGCGCGCACCATCAGCGGCAGCGTCAGCACGCTGGCGGCCAGGGTCAGTCCCACCAGCAGCAGGCGCTCGTCGCCCCACACCGCCGCCATCCAGGTGCCGGTCACGCCGAGAGGGGCGAGCGCCCCTGTCAGCCCCAGCCCGACCGCAGCGGGCGACAGCACCATGGGGGCGAGCAGGACCGTGCTCAGCCACACCGAGGCGCGGCCACGAGCCTGGCCTGCCCAGCTTGCCAGGACCACCGCCAGGGGCGTGCACAGCGCCACCGTGAGGCAGGCGAGCACGGCGCTGGTCCGCAGCGCGGTCAGTTCGGTCGCGGTCATCGGCCCGGGTCCTGGCGTGGCGCAGGCAGCCTCGCCCCCGTCATCGCAATGGCACCCAGCCAGGCCGTCCCTGGCGCCATGCGCTTTCCGCCATGCGGCCCTGCAGCCATTGAGACAGCAACCGTGCAGCGGGATGACGCCGGCGCGTCGGCAGGGCGAACTCTGCCTGCAGCGTCGACTCTTCGCCGCCTGCAACCCACACGCGCAGGCCGGCTCGGGCGCCGTCGCCCGCCTCCCATTCCGCGCGGGTGGTCAGCATGTAGGCGGGCTGACGGTCGATTCCTTCGCTGCGTGGGCGTGGGGGTATGGCGGCGCTCCCCAGCCGGGAGACGACGTGCCCCTGCAGCAGCCGGGCGGCGAGGGCCTCCAGCGCCGAGCCCGGGGCCGGAGGCGTCCACCGCGCCGCGCCCGCCTCGTGTGCCAGCACCGCGTGTGCGAGGGCTTCGGCCAGGTCATCCCGCTGCCGCAGCCCGGCGAGATCGGCCTGCGGGCCGACGAGGTAGACCGCGGTCCGCGCCAGGGGCATCCGGCTGTGGATCAGTCCTTGCTGGTCGAGCGCATCGGCCGCCGGGTGGGAGAGGAACACCGCGGCATCCAGCTGCCCTTGCGCCAGCCTGTCCAGCAGGCGCAAGGCGGGCTCGGCATGCCAGCGCGGGGCCCAGCCCAGATCGCGCGTCAGCGCCTGGGCCCAGCGGGACGGCACGCCGCTTGCCACGAGAGCCGGGTCGACGCCGATTTGCATCACGTCCGTCGTCGCTCCGGTCGCCGGGCGGGCGGCCGCCACAGCGGGTGTGAGGCAGGCGGTGAACAAAGCAGGAAATCGCCGCAAAACGGCTCGGCGGTCGAAGGAGGACATCAGCAGGTCACTGGGATCGGGCTTGTCAGCATACAAAAGACTGTCATCGCTGTGACGTCGTTCTCGTTCTGTAGGGGATGACCCCACGCGCCAGGGGGGGAGCAAGATGGAGCCAAGTGGACTACACTGAGCGCCCTGTCGAGCCCTACCGGCGAGACGGATTTGCTGGACTCCCGGCGGCGACCCTGCCCGGATGAAGGACATGAACCCCCCGGAGTGCCTACGTGCCGCGCCCCGGGTGCCGGCCACCCGCCGGCTGCTTGCTGGACGCCACAGATCCAGCAGGGTGTCGAGAGCGCAATCCCGCCAGGCCTGGCCTGAGCCCGCTTGCGTTGTCGAGACCCTGTCTTTTACTTCGGAGCTTCTTCATGTCCACATCCGCACAAGCCGTGCAGGTGAATGCACCTGCGTACGTCAAAAACGCCAAACTGGTCGCCTGGGTGGCCGACATGGCTGCGCTGCTGCAGCCCAAGGACATCTACTGGTGCGATGGCAGCACCGAAGAATACGACCGCCTGTGCGCCAAGCTGGTCGAAGCCGGTTCGTTCAAGAAGTTGAACCCCGAGCTGCGCCCCAACTCCTACCTGGCCTGGACCCACCCGTCCGACGTGGCCCGCGTGGAAGACCGCACCTTCATCTGC
>JAJUHM010000077.1 GCA_029279925.1 Aquabacterium olei | reverse complement strand
GGCGATCGACGAAGTCGGCCAGGCCGTCCATCACCTGATCCAGGACAGGCGCACGCTGCCCGAACAGGGCGCGCATGGCCGCTGCGTCTTCGAACAGGCCATGGAGGTAGACGCCCAGCACCGGCCCTTGCGCCCAGCCAAGCGCCTGGCCAGCCGCGTTGTGCAGCACGGCCGCGGTGCGCGAACCGGCGCCCGCCAAGGCGGTGCGGCCATGGTGGATTTCATAGCCCTGGACCGAAACGCCGGCCAGCGCGGACCACGGTGTGGCCAGTTCACCTGGGCCACCGAACGAGGCCGAAGTGGTGCGCAATTGCTTGCGCCGATCGAAGGTCGTTGTCACATCGAGCAGGCCGAGTCCGGCCTCGGCCTGGGCTGGAGCCCCTTCGATGCCGTCCGGATCGCACACGGCCTTGCCCAGCATCTGCAGGCCGCCACACACGCCCAGCACGCCCCGCCCGGCCCGGGCATGGGCCACCACAGCATCAGCCAGCCCCTGCGTGCGTAACCAGCGCAGGTCGGCCCGCGTGTGCTTGGAGCCAGGCAGGATCACCCAGTCCGCGCCGTCCAGATCGCGAGGGTGACGCGCCCAGGTCAGGCGCACACCCGGCGCCGTGCGCAAAGGCTGGAACTCGTCCAGGTTGCTCAATCGCGGGTAGGCCACCACGGCCACGCGCAGCAGCCCGGGCTCTGTTCCTCGGCTCGGGGCGTCATCGAACACCCCATCTTCCTCGGGCAACCCATGCCCCCGCCACATGGGCAGCACGCCCACCGTGGGCACACCGGTCAACGCCGAAAGCTGGTCAGGCCCCGGCGCCAGCAGCGCGGCGTCGCCACGAAACCGGTTCAGCACGAAGCCGCGGATCAGGGCCCGCTCTTCAGCCGGGAGCAGCTGATGCGTCCCGTACAGGTGGGCAAACGCGCCCCCCCGATCGATGTCGGTCACCAGCAGGCAGGCTGCCGCTGCGTGGCGCGCCGTGCGCATGTTGACGAAGTCATTGCGATGCAGGTTGATCTCGGCCGGCGAGCCGGCCCCTTCGATCACGACCACATCGTGGCGGGCCTGCAGCTCATCGAGCGCCTGCCGGGCGTGCGGCCACAGCGCCTCGCTGCGCTCACGCCAGGGGATGGCGCGCAGGTCGTCCCGCACCTCGCCCATCACGATGACCTGGCTTCCCGTGTCATGCTCCGGCTTGAGCAGCACCGGGTTCATGCGCACGTCCGGCACCGTGCGCGCAGCGAGGGCCTGGAAGTACTGGGCGCTGCCGATCTCGCCCGGCACACCCCGCAAGCCGGGCACCACCCGGGCGTTGTTGCTCATGTTCTGCGCCTTGAACGGTGCCACCTTGAGCCCCTGGCGCGCATACCAGCGGCACAACGCCGTGGCCAGCCAGCTCTTGCCGGCACCGCTGGTGGTACCCAGCACCATGACGGCCTTGCCCTTCATGTGGAACGCTCCTGATCGTGATGGGGGAGGCCCTCCTGCGGGCCCGGGCGCCAGTGGCCGAGCGCATCCAGCAGCACACGCTGGGCCACGGGGGCCTGCGCGCTGAGCCGGAACACACCGGGCAGCCCGAAGCTCGTCGCCTCGCGCAGTCGGATGCCGCGCGCCCGCAGCCTGACATCGAGTTGCAAGGACCGATCGAGTCCGGTGGGCTCCGGGCCTCGGTGATGCAACCACGGCGGCGTAGCCATGAAGAACGGCGTATCGGACGGCGCACAGTGCCAGCCTCGCGCGGTCAGCATGGCCCGCTGCATGGCGGCCCATTCGGCCAGCGTCAGGCGCGCATCGGCAAGCCAGTTCTGGACCGGCTCGGTGTGCCAGGCCTGCAGCAGGGCCACGCCTTCGGCGGACAGCACCCAGCTGGGCGCCAGCAAGCCCACCGAGCGCGCGACCTCGGCGTGCCACGAGGCCGTCACCAGCCCCGCCGGCAGGCTGGGTGCCTGCATGGCCCCGGCCCGCACGCCCGTCACACCGAGTGCCTTGTTTGGCGACCACAGCTGCCAGAACCGAACGGCGCACCGCGAGACAACCGGGTCTTCGCCGCGCAGGCGCAGGGGCGAGTAGGCCCGATCCAGCGCCACGGTCAGCCTGGCGCCAGCGTCCAATGCGGCCACCAGGGCCTGCACGGTGTCAGTCGAGAGGCTGTCGCCGGTGGGGTTGTTCGGATCACACAGCCAGCACAGCACCGGTTCCGTGAGACTGCCATGCCGCTCCAGTGCCGCTCGCAGTTCGGCCTCTGTGCGCCATCCCCGGACGGTCATGCCCAGGGCCTCGGCCGCCGCCCGATAGTCGCCATAACCGGGCTCGGGCACCCACACCTGGTGCACGCCCTGCAACCGCGCCGCCAGCGTGAGCCGCCGGATGGCTTCTGCGCTGCCCGCCGTGACATGCACATCACCCGCGCGACATCCCCACCTGCCCGCGAGCTGCTCACGCAAGGCCGCATACCCGGGGTCGGGGTAGCGGCGCCGGTCTGCCGCATTGAGCGCCTGCACGAGTGCATCGGGCAACGGCAGCGGATTGGCATTGGTCGAAAAGTCCCAGTGGATGGCCGCTCCGCCATCTGGTCCGCCGTGCTGCACCATCCGGTCAGACATGCGCGAGGCCCTCGTACACGCCCTGTCCTGCCACCAGCAGGGCCGCAGACAACAACACCGCCCTGCCCGCCCACCGACAGGCTTGCCGGACATCCTCGCTGGACGGAGCTCGTCCCGCAGCATGAAGCGTGTACACGCCCGGCTTGCCGAGCCGCACGCCCAACAGCAGCGCCATGGTGCCCATGGGCCAACCCCCGTTGGGGGATGGGGTGTGTGCGGCCTCTGCACGCATGGCGCGCCAGTCAGGCCGGCGGCCGGCGGCCAGCCACAGCATCAGGGCGGTCGCACGGGCAGGCAGCCATGACAGCAGGTCATCGACCCGTGCCGCCCATTGCCCCATCCACAGGCGATGGTCACGGTAGCCCCACATCGCATCCGCCGTGTTGGCAAAGCGGTACAAGGCAGCGCCTGGCAAGCCCGCCACCAGAAACCAGCACAGCGGCGCGACCACGGAATCGTTGAGGTTCTCGGCCAGAGACTCGATGGCGCTCTCGCGCACCTGGGCTTCATCGAGCGCTGCCGTATCCCGGCTCACCAGCCAGCCCAACCGGCATCGCCCGGCCTCCAGAGACTGGCTCAGCGCCTGATCCACCGCCTCCACCTCACCGCGCAACACGCGCCATGACAACAGGGGTTTGAGCAGCACGCCGAGCAGGACGCCGCGCAGCATCGACGGCATCGGCGCCACCTCAGTCGCGGCGGTCACTGCCGTCACCCCGATGTCGAGCACGAGCGCGGCTGCCAACACCAGCACGGCCCCCAAGCACCATGCGAGTGCGCCACCCAGGCGCGCTGTGACCGCGGGCAGACGCCACAAGCGCGGCCCGAACCAGTCCAGGTAACGCCCCATCGCCACCACCGGGTGAGCCCATGCCGGCGGCTCGCCGAACAGGCGGTCGATCACCAGGGCCACGCACACGGCAGTGGCCAGCGTCACGGTTCCCGTCAAGGTGGCAAGACCCTCCATGTGCGGATCAGTCCTCGATGCCGCGCTGCGCGGGCACGCCGGCGTTGTAGTGGTGCTTGATCAGCTTCATCTCCGTCACGGTGTCGGCCACGTCCACCAGTTCCTGCGGGGCGCCGCGCCCCGTCAGCACGACGTTGACGTGCGAAGGGCGGCTCGTGAGCACGTCGATCACCGCCTGCAGATCCAGCCAGCCATAGCGGATCGGATAGGTGATCTCGTCGAGCACCACCATGAAGTGCTCGCCGCCCTGGATGGTGGCCGCCGCACGGGCCCACCCATCTCGCGCCAGCTGCGCCGAGTGCTCGAGGTCCTTGCTCTTCCAGCTGAAACCATCGCCCAGCCCTTCGATGGGCACGCCGAGCTGCTCGAACATGCGGTGTTCACCGAAGCGAGCCGACGGCACCTTCATGAACTGGTAGATCTTGACCGCCTTGCCACGGCCGTGGGCTCGCAGTGCCAGGCCGAACGCCGCGGTGCTCTTGCCCTTGCCGTCGCCGGTGTGGATCAGAACCAGACCGCGCCGCTCACCTTCGGGCTTCTCGACCTGCCGGTCGACCGGGGGTTTTTCAATCTGCATGAGGGACCTCGAGGATCAGGGTTGAAACAGGGCCGCGATGGCCTTCGGGTTGGAGGGGAAATAGAGGTGAAGAAAGGACGCGAACAGGCGCCCTTGCCGGTACACCGGCTCCGGTCGCCCATGGTGGCGCTGTGCCGTGGTGTGCAGCGCGGCAGGCCCGTCGCCCGAGACCGCAGCATGGTGAAAGGTGTGCCCGCGCACCGTGCCTTCGGGCAACGCCACCGCATGCAGGCCCAGATTGACCAGGCGGGCCTGCATGGCGCCCTCGCCACGCAGCAGGCCCCACATGGGCGCGCGCTGCCCGCTGGCATCACACAGGCCATCGAGCAATGCGAGCATCCCACCGCATTCGGCCACGATGGGACGACCCTCGGCATGGTGACGTCCGATGGCCATGCGCATGGCCGTGTGGCTGGCCAGGCGGCTCAGATGCAGCTCAGGGTAGCCTCCAGGCAGATAGAGGGCGTCCACCGAGGGCAGGGCTTCGTCGTGCAGCGGCGAAAACACCACCAGCTCTGCACCCAGTGCCCGCAGCGTGGCCAGATTGGCCGGATAGAGGAAAGCGAAGGCTTCGTCCTGCGCCACACCGATGCGCACGCCCAGCAAGGGGCGGTCCGCCGGCAAGCGCGCCTCGGGCGGCGCCTCTGGGGGCGGCGCGAACGTGACCGGTGCCGGCATCTCGGGCTCGAGCGCTCCGAGGGCCTGCGCGGCGCGGTCCAGCCGCGCCTCCAGATCGGCCACCTCATCGGCCTGCACCAGACCCAGGTGGCGGGACGGCAGCCCGATCGCCTCGTCCCGCGGCAGTCCCCCGAACCACCGCATGCCCTCCGGCAGGCTCTCGCGCAGCATCTGCGCATGGCCGGCGCTCGCCACGCGGTTGGCCAGCACCCCGGCCATCCGCAGGCCCGGGCGATACGTGGCCAAGCCGAGGGCCAGTGCACCAAAGGTCTGCGCCATGGCCCCCGCGTCGATCACCGCCAGCACAGGCAGCCCCAGTCGCATCGCCACGTCGGCGGATGACGGGTTGCCGTCATGCAGGCCCATCACCCCTTCCACCAGGATCACGTCGGCGTCCTGCGCCGCTTCCCATAGCAGTTGCCGGCAGTGCGCTTCACCGCCCATCCACAGGTCGAGCTGCTGCACAGGCAGGCCGCATGCGCGCGACAGCACCATGGGATCGAGAAAGTCAGGCCCCGTCTTGAACACGCGGACACGCCGCCCCTGCTGGACATGCCACCGGGCCAAAGCGGCCGTGGCCGTGGTCTTGCCCTGGCCGGAGGCCGGAGCACCGATGAGCAGCGCCGGGCACTGCACCGAGTTCTGCACGCTCACGTCATGATCCTGCATCAGCGCCGCTGACAGGCAAGGCCACCCAGTGGCCCTCCACCTGAACCAGCCGCACGCGGTGATCGAACACGGCGCACAGCGCCCGCTGGGATTCGGAGCTGCCCGCGGTGCCATGGTGCCGCACACGCCCGTCTGCCATCACGATGAGTTCGTCGGCCTGCAGCGCCATGTTGAGTTCATGCAGCACGCTCACCACGGTCACGCCCTGGGCGCACAGCCCTTGAACGGTGTCCAGCCAATCGGCCTGATGCGGCGGATCCAGATGGGCCAGGGGCTCGTCCATCAGCAGCAGGGGTGCCCCCACCGCCAGCGCGCGGGCCAGCAACACCCGCTGCCGCTCACCCCCCGACAGGGCCCCCATGCGCCGGCCCCGCCATGCCCAGCATTGGGTCTGCCGCATGGCGGCCTCTACGGCCGCGTGGTCGGTGGCATCGGGCGCGGCCAGCCAGGCCTGGTAAGGCAGGCGTCCGAGCATCACCACATCCTGCGCGCGCAGGTCCTCCCCACCCACTTCCGCCTGGCCGAGCCATGCCAGCGTGCGCGCACGCTCGGCCGCAGGCCACGCCGACAGCGGTCGCTCCAGCAGAGTGACCTCGCCTGTCACGGGCAGGAGCCCGGCCAGGGCCCGCAGCAGCGTCGACTTGCCCGCACCGTTCGGCCCCACGACGGCAATCCATCGGCCAGCGTGCAAGCTCACTTCGATGTCGTGCAGCACCGGGGTGCGGCCCAACCGCACACTGTGCAGGCAGGCCTGCAGAACAGGCTTCATGCTGCCGCCTCCATGCGGTGCATCCGCCACAACAGGTAGGCGCCACCCAGCACCGCGGTCAGCACACCGACTGGCAACTCCTGGGGGGCGATCACCAGCCTGGCCACGGTGTCGGCGGCCAGCAGCAGCAAGCCACCGGCCAGCGCCGACAGCATCAACACCGGCCCCTGCGTGCCCGGCACGCGGCCCCGCACCAGGTGAGGCGCGACCAGCCCCACAAACGAGATCAGCCCGGCCTGTGCCACCGCGGTGCCGGTGGCCAGGGCCATCGCGCCCACCAGCCACACACGGACCGCGCCCATGCGCACCCCCAGGCTGCGCGCCGTCGCATCCCCCAGACTCAGGGCGTCCAGCGCACGCGCCCCGCCCCAGGCCACACATGCGGTCAGCACACACACCGGGGCCATCACCTGGACGGCGGACCAGCCAAGGAAACCGGTGGTGCCCAGCATGAACGCCTGCATCGCCCGCATGATGTCGGGCACCAGCAGCATGGTGAGCGCACTGCATGCGCCCAGAACCACGCCCACCACCACCCCCGCCAGCAGCAGACGCAGGGTGTGGTGCACTCCGCGGGCCAGCACCAGGGTCAGCAACACGGCCAGCACCGAACCGGCAAACGCCGCCCCCGTCAGGCCCAGCCGGATCGCCCAGCCCGTGGCAGCCGGCCCCACGCCCAGGGCAGCCAGACAGGCTGCCACCCCCAGGGCCGCGCCAGAGGAGCTGCCCAGCAGATACGGATCGGCCAGCGGGTTGCGGAACAGCCCCTGCGCGACAGCCCCGGCCAGGCCCAGCAGGGCGCCGGCCAGCCAGGCCCCGAGGGCGCGTGGCGCGCGGATCTCCCACACGATCCGATGGGCGAGCGTTTCGTCCGGTGCACCGAAAGGCAAGGACCACCCGGTGCTGCCCACCAGCAGGCTGACGCCCAGCACCGCCACGGTCGCTCCGATCAGCATCCCCCCCCAGCGCCATGCCGTCATGAGGTGCCTCCTGCGGGCGGCGACAGGCGCTGCAGGCAGCCCGCCATGATCCGCGCGGCCTCACCCATGCGCGGGCCCGGGCGCGACAGGACGTCCCCCTGCTCGGCCGAGAACGTGCAGATCCGCCCGTGCTGCACCGCCTGGATGCGCGCCCAGCCTGGGCGTGCGGGCAGGGCCGCGGCATTGCGCGCCGACACCATGATGACCTGGGGATCGCCCCGTACGACGAACTCCGGATTCAGTTTCGGAAAGGGCCCCAACGCCTCGGGCACGATGTTCTTCAGCCCCAGCCGCGCCAGCGTGTGCCCGATGAAGGACGAAGTGCCTGCCGCATAGGGCGCGCTGTCCACCTCGTAATACACACGCTGCCCGCGCCATCCCGCTGGCACCGCAAGGGCCGCCTGATGGATCTCGCCTTCGACGCGCGCCCACAGACGCTCTCCCGCAGTGGGCTGCCCCAGCAGCTGGGCCAGCTTGCCTGCCACACGGCGAACGTCTTCATGCGTGCGTGGCTCCAGCGCGACCACCCGGATGCCGAGTGCTTCCAGGCGGTCCGTCACCCGGGCAGACAGCGCCAGCAACACCACGTCGGGCCGCAAAGCCACGATCTGCTCCAGGTTGGCGTCATCGAGTCCGCCGGTCTTGGGCAAGGCCTTCACCGAGGCGGGATGGTTGGAATACCGATCCGTGCCCACCAGCCGGCCACACTGCCCCAGTTCGCACACTGTCTCGGTCAAGGAGGGCAACAGGCTGACGATGCGTTGCGGTGGTGCAGGCCACACCGAGCGCACCCCCCGGTCGTCCACCACCGTGATGTCGGCCGCTTGCGCCGGCAACGCCGTGCAGCAGAAGGCGCACAGCAAAGCCGCAGACCCGCTCAGCCATTGAGCCAGGAGTTCGACCCTGCCACGGAGACGCCGGACCATCGTCATGGCGACAGGCTCACGGGCCGCGTCCAAGGCTGGCCGGCCACCATCAAGGTCACCTCGCCACAGCAGCGTGCCACGGCCTGATTCAGCCGCCCCAGTTCGTCCACAAAGGCCCGCACCTCCCGTGACAGGGGCACGATGCCCCAGCCCACCTCGTTGGACACAAACACCACCGGCGACGGCAGTCTGGGCAGCAGGGCCAGCAAGGCGTCGCACTCGGCCTGCCACGCGGCAAGGTCCGGCGCGCCGGCCCCCGGCATCAGCCAGTTGGTCAGCCACAGCGTCAGACAGTCCACCACGATGAGCCGGCCCGGCCGGGCTTCCACCTGGAGCGCAGCACACAGGTCGCGCGGCGCCTCCACGGTGTCGATGCCAGCAGGCCGCTCGGCCCGATGGCGCTCGATGCGCTCGCGCATCTCGTCATCCCAGGCCTCCGCCGTGGCCACCACGGTGACGCGGTGTGCCGGGTCGGCCGCCAGCCAGGCCTGGGCCAGCCGTTCGGCATGACGCGACTTGCCGCTGCGCTGGCCGCCGACGATCAGATGGTGCGAAGACGCGTTCATGGCCTCGACCGCGCTCACAGCCCTGGCGTCCAGCGCACTCCGACGAACACGGTGCGCGGTGCAGAGGCATAGTTGCGTGCTGTCTGGTAGTCCTTGTCGAACAGGTTGTCCGCACGGAGAACCAGCTTCCACTCGGGCGCCAGACGGGTCTGCGCATCGATGCCCCACAGGGCATAGCCGCCCAGCGGACGGGTGTTGGCCGCGTCGTCGAAACGGTGTCCCGAGGCCTTCACGTTCACGCCCACCAGCCAGTCCGACACCGCCTTCTCGGCGCGCAGCACCCCGTGCTGGCGTGCCCTGCGCGCCAGCAGCTTGTCGGTCTCCGCGTTCTTGGGCGACCCGATGTTCCACGAAGCGCTGAGGCGCACGCCGGCCCAGGTGGTCGCCCCGCTCAGTTCCACGCCTTTCAGCACGGCGGCATCCACGTTGCGGTAGCAACCGTACTCGCTTTCGCACACCCCGGCTGCACCGAACTGGATCAGGTTGGTGACGTGGCTGTCGAACATCGTGAGCGACAGGCGCGTGCTGCCATCCCGGTACTGCAACCCGACCTCGCTGGTCCGCGACGACTCAGGCAACAGATCAGCCTGCCCGTACGGGCTGAATCGCTGGTACAGCGTGGGCGCCCGGAAGCCCGTTCCCCAGGAGCCGCGCACGCGCCAGGTACGGTCCAGATCCCATCCCGCGGCCACCGAGCCGGTCACACGGGTTCCGAATGCGCTGTCGTGGTCTTCGCGGATCGCGGACTGGATCGCCAGGCGATCCTGACGCCACTCATGCCCGATCCCGAACGCCCCATCGCGGCGCGTGCCCTCCCCTCCGCTGACCGACGAATTCAGCAGACGGTCACTGCGTCCCTCGAGCACGGCACGCACGACATGGTCGCCCAACTTGACTTCGTTCGTCCACGCTGCGTTCTGCACCTCCGTACGGGTCACGTAGGAGGAAGGGCGCGTCTCGTAGCGGTCGATGGACTGGCCGGCACTGACGGTGCTGCGCCATGCGGGCAGCCACTGCGCCGTCCAGTTCAGCGACGCGGCGTCCAGGTCATGGATGGACCGGTCCTCCGTCGTCGATCCCGCCGTCGCGTCGTACTCGCCGTTGATGTGCTGACTGGCCACACTGGCCTGCACACGGTGCCGCTCGTTGAGGGCGTAGCCCAGGCGCGCGCTGCCACTGGCGCTGCGATGGCCATCGCTGTCCGCAGCGCGGGTGCCGGCAACGGAATTCACCCGCGCATCAAAGCCCGACGAACGCTCGGATGCCAGGCCCACCGCATAGTCCCACGCGCCCTGCTTGCCGGACACCTGGGCATCCGAGGACCACAGCCCCAGCGTGCCCACGCCGAAGCCCACCTCCACGCGCGCCGGGCCCTGACCCTGACGCGTGAAGATCTGCACCACACCCGCCATCGCATCCGAGCCGTAGACGGCACTGGCGGGGCCACGCACCACCTCGATGCGCTCGATCTGCGAGGCCGGCAGGGCTTCCCACGTCGCGCCCCCCGCGCCGGACTGCGTGTCCACCCGGACACCGTCGATCAGGACCAGAAGGTGCCGGCTCTCGGCGCCCCGCAGGAACACCCCGGTGATGGACGCGGGCCCACCTGTGCGGGAGATCTCGAAACCGGGCAAGGCCGCAATGAGGTCCACGGCACTGGCGCTGCCACGGCGCTCGATCTCGTCACGGGTGATGACCGAGACATCGGCCAACACGCGGGAAATCGGTTGCGGTGCCCGGCTGGCCGTCACCACCACCTGGCCGACATCGTCTGCGTCGGTCGCCTGCGCCACGAACGGCGCGGCCAGAACCAAACCACACGCCACGGCCAAAGCCGAGCGCACCCCGGGTGCACGCGGCACCGAGTTCAGGAAAGACATGAAAAGATCAACAGGACATGAGCCCCAGCCAGCGTCCCCGCAGGCCCCGGGCGGAATGGCCAACCCCGCACAGCGTGCGCAGCAGACCCCCTGTTGGCCGGTATCCGGGCTGGGCAATGCAACCTGTGCGGCCTTCCCAGGCAAGCGCCCAGTGGCAGAGAACACAAGCGGGGTTCGCGGCAGTTGCCTGACGAACCCGATCGCCGACCGTTGCGGGGGCAGCGCAGGTCGGGCCGACATCGGGGACGTCTGAGCCTTCCTGCTTCCCGTTTAACTGCACCGGGGAGAACCCCGGCACGAGCACCAACGCGCCGGATTGTAAGGGCAAGGCCCCTACAATGTCAGATGGGCCGGGCAACCGCGCCCCCACCTACCCGCGGGCTCCCGCCATGTCCAGAATCGACGAACTCACGGAACGCATCGAGCGCCTTCTGCTGCGCCACGAGGAACTGCGCCGCACCAACGCGCTGCTCGAGCAGCAACTGGCCGTCACCCTGCAGGAGCGCGACTCGCTGCGCGCCCGGCTGTCGGCCGCCCGCGCCCGCATCGATGCACTGATCGACCGCCTGCCCCAACCGACCTCGTCTTCGCCCGAGCCTGACGCATGAAGCAGATTGAAGTCTCCATCATGGGGCAGAGCTACCTTCTGGGCTGCCCCGAGGGTGGCGAGGAACGCCTCAAACAGGCGGTCTCGCAGGTCGACCGCGAGATGTGCGCCATCCGCGACAGCGGCAAGCTGAAGGCCCGAGAGCGCATTGCCGTGCTGGCGGCGCTCAACCTGGCCTACATCCTGGCCGACCGCCCGGCCGCCTCGCCCGCTGCGCCCGCCCCTGCCGCCGCCTCCGATGCCCAGGGAGAAGGCCTGCCGCCGCCCGAGTACATCGACAACCTCATCCAACGGCTGGACCACGCCCTCGACAACGACGGCCACTTGATCTGATCGCCACCGGCTGTCAAGCATCGCCGAATGAAACCCTGGACCGTGGTGCTTTTGCACGGGCACACGGGGGTGGAACGCTTAGAATGAAATCGTTCGTCGCGTTCGTGGTTGTTTTTATTTCCTTGAACCGATGCTCTTGGAGCCAGGGCTTGGAACATTGC
>JAJUHM010000076.1 GCA_029279925.1 Aquabacterium olei | reverse complement strand
GCCTTGGCCTGACCGCCGAACTTCTTCGACAGAACGGTGGTGATGGCAGCCGTCAGCGTGGTCTTGCCGTGGTCAACGTGACCGATGGTGCCCACGTTCACGTGCGGCTTGGTCCGTTCGAACTTTTCCTTGGCCATGTTTCTCGCTCCTAGCGATCCTGAAGTGAGGCGAATGAAGAAGGGACGGAGGTGTGGTGCCCATGGGCAGGATCGAACTGCCGACCTCTCCCTTACCAAGGGAGTGCTCTACCACTGAGCCACATGGGCATCGACACGGGTCTGGGCTTGAGTGAAACCCAAACCAGTGCCGACTGATGACACGCACAACCTTCGCCTTCAGCGAAGACTGCGACTTTACCACGCCTGTTTGACAGAACCGAGACCTTGGAGCGGGAGACGGGAATCGAACCCGCGTCATTAGCTTGGAAGGCTAAGGTTCTACCATTGAACTACTCCCGCTCGGGAGCCGCTCTGGAGCGTTCACAAATTAGTTTGCCTGGTGGAGGAGGCTGGATTCGAACCAGCGTAGGCGTAAGCCAACAGATTTACAGTCTGCCCCCTTTAGCCACTCGGGCACCCCTCCGAGGCAAGACCGCAACTATAACACCATCTGCACGCCTTGCTCAAGCCTTGCGAAGGCGTTGCGACAAAAAGACAGGCGCTGGTCACGCGGGCATCACACCGGGGACAAGCGGGCCGCTGGCACGCGACGCCCGAGGGCGGGCGCCTCGACGTGGCGCCACAGGAGGACGGCCAGCCCCAGCGTGATCACCAGCGACATCGCCATGCCAAGCAGCGGAGCGGCACCGAAGACGCCCAGCTGGACCAGCGTCTGAATGACCGGAAAGTGGACGATGTAGATCCCATAAGAGAAGTCGCCATGGCGGGCGACCTCGCCCAGGGGGCGCAGGACGTAGGCTGCCCAGAACACGCACAGCGTGAGCGCCAGCGGGTAGAGGAAGACGCCCGGGGTCGGGCGCATCTGGTCTCCCTGGTAAGCCAGCCACAGCAGGAGCACGCCCAGCACGCCAACGCGGTGACCGTGACGCATCAGGCGCTCGCGCTCGTACCAGGCCCAGGCACCGGGCAGGAAGAACATGAGCTGCCCGGGCATTTGCTTGGCGACCTCGGCGAACCCTGCCCGGCCGGTGTGCCAGGCGAGGGCCATGAAGCCCCCCCACCAGAGGCAGCCCAGCAGAAAGCCCGCGCCCAGCACGCGGTGGTGTCCGAAGCGCCGGCACAGGGCCACGAGCATGGGCACGGCGATGTAGAACATCACTTCGACCTTGATGGTCCAGAGTGCGCCGTTGACCGGCGCGCCCGGGTAGGGGTTGTCGGTGAAGACGCCGGGCAGCGCAGGCTGCAGGAAGTTCAGAAAGGCAAGGTTGGCCGCGAGGTAACGCCACCACGCCGGACCGAAGTACTCGGCCGGCGGCAGGGTGCTCAGGAAGACGCCCAGAACGGCACAGGCCACCACCACCACGACATACGCAGGCACGATGCGGCGCACCCGGCGCACGGCGTAGTCCGCCAGCGAGTTGCTGCGCTCGCAACTCATGAAGATCAGGTGCCCGCTGATGATGAAGAAGACGGACAGCGCGATCTTGGTGTCGAAGCCGTGGAGAAAGGCGAGCGCGGGCTGCGCGCTGAGGTCAGCGATGTGGAGGGCCATGACCCCGAGGGCGGCCAGCAGGCGCAGGAGATCCAGGTTGTTCGGGTACTTCATGGTCGAGACAGCGTGGAGGCGAGCGCCCGCGCCGGGCGTCAGGGTGTAGGGGCCCGCCAGGGGCGCAACCCCACTGCCAGCAGGGCCAGACAGGCTACACCAGCCAGGCTGGACGCGGCCAGCCGCCAGATGGGGGGATCGGGCCACCAGGGCAGAACCAGCGCCGTCAGGCCCAGGGGAAGGCCACCGGCCAGAACCAGACGGCCGAGGTGGATGACCCGCCACAGCCGGTTGAAGTGCAGCAGCAGCATGCCGTTGACCACCACGCCCAGCAGCAGCGCGACCGCCATGCCCTGCGCCCCCATGAGCCACGCCAGCACCGGCAGGGCCACGGCGTGCGCGGCGTTGCCACCGGTTTCACTGACAAAAGGCAGACGGGTGTCGCCTGCGGCGTGGTTGTAACGGGCCAGCAGCGTGTTCCAGCCGGCGCCGACCAGCGCCACGGCATACCAGCCGAGCAAGGGGCCCAGCAAGGCTGTGCCTTCCACGCGCGGAAAGAGGAGGAGGACCACGGCCTGGGCAGACAGCATCAGGCCGACTGCCGCCGGGGTGGTGATGAGGGTGTTGAGCGCCAGCCCCTGGCGAAGCAGGGTGAGCCGCTCTGCTCCACCCTGCCGGGCCATCAGGCTGAGCAGGACCTGGTTGACGGACAGCAGGGCCACCAGCGGCAGGTTGGCGAGTTTGCGCGCCAGGTTCAGCAGCGTGAGCACGCCCTCTCCCAGCCAGGAGGCGACCATGCGCTCCAGCAGCATCACGCCCTGCCCGCCCAGCGCGCTGCCCAGCAAGGGAGCAACGCGGCGGCCGAGCTCGCGCAGGATCCCGCCATCCCAGCACAGGGCGCGGGGTCGCAGGCCGGCCCGCGCGGCGGCAGGCAGGAGCAACAGGGCACTCAGAACCGCCCCGAACACAAAGGCCCAGGCCAGGGCGGATTCGGTGGTCTGGCCGCGGTTCCAGGCCATCCACAGCACCGCGGGCAGGTTGTACGCCAGCGAGCCCACGCCCGCCAGCAGGAAACGGCCCTGGGCCTGTTGCGGCACGCTCCACAGCGCCTGCAGCAGCAGGGCGGGCAAGCCGCAGGCCAGGATGACGAAGGCGTGGGCCGCGGCCTGGTGGTCCGCGGGCGACAGACCGGGACCGATGGCACGGGTGAGCGGCGCGGCGGCCAGCGCGCAGGCTGCGGTCAGCCCGATGCCCAGGACACCGAGCCCCAGGGTGGCTGCGCCGAGCCAGCGCGGCCGGGCGGCGTCGGCACGCCCCTGCCACAGGGACAGCGCGGCCGAGGACAGCACCCCGCCAGCCAGCATGATGCGCACGGCCTCGGTCAGGAACAGGGCAACCAGAAAGGCGTCGGTGCGGGCGCCAGCGCCCCAGGCGTCGACGAGCAGCCATTCCCGGGCCAGCCCGGCGACCAGGCCCAGGAGGGTGACGGCGGTGAGCAGGCCGGCGGCGCCGAGCATGTGCGTGGCCGATCAGTGCAGCAAGGTGAAGAGGCCCTTGCCGCCCACCTTGTAGTTCAGGCCGCGGACCCGCTGACCGACGGTCTTGCCGCCTTGTCCAGCCACGATGGCGTAGGGCTCGACCTTCTTGCCGACGGTGGTGTTGGCCGACACCACGGCGCCCTCGCCGATGTGGGCGCCAGGCAGGATGATGGCGCGCGAGGTGATCCAGGCCCAGTCGTCGATGCGGACCGGCGCCGAGACGGACCAGAACTCGGGGGCTTCCAGGTCATGCCCGCCGGCCACGATGAGCACGTGCGAGGCAACGGTCACATGGTTGCCGATGACCAGCCCCGCTCGGGCGTCGATCTGGCAGTGCCAGCCGATGCAGCTGTCATCCCCGATGGTGAGGCTTTCGATGCCGATGACCTCGGTGTTGCGCCAGATGGTGGAGCCCTTGCCGATCTTCGCGCCGCCCAGGCGCAACCAGGCGAGGCGGACGTTGTGGCTGGGGATCTTGTTGATGAGGATGTTGTAGACCTGCTCCCAGATGCGGCGGAGGCGGTCGACCAATGTCGGCCAGTTCTTGCCGTAGTCGGGCAGCTTGCGCCCGGGGATCTCGTCGAACAGGCAGACAAAGAGCTGGCGGGCGAGCGGGTCGGCAATGCGCTTGCGGATGTCGAGGCTGCAGATGTGCGTGACGATGTCGTCCGGGCCCCGCCCCTGGGACTCGAAGAACACGTCGTGCTGCAGCCCCCAGTCGTAGGCGGCGGCCAGGGCCGCGGCGTCGACACCGAGTCGGGCTGCGTACTCGGGCAGGCGGGCACGCAGGTTGTGGCTGTGAAGGATGCGGTGTTTCATGGACGAGGAGGGGCATCGGGCCGCGCAGCGGCCACGGGTTGCATGCGGGCTTCCAGCAGACCCAGGGCCAGGATCAGCCAGAACAGCGCGATCAGCACCTGGGTGAAGCTGAAGTAGTGGTCGATGAAGCCGGTGGCCAGCGCGGCCAGCACGGTGCCGGTCGTGGCGATGCGCATGGCGTTGTGCGCGCCGATCTGCGTGAAGGGGGCGCGCAGCCGGACTTCGCGCCACCAGGCGACGGTGACGGCGATGAACAGCAGCATGCCGGGCAGGCCCAGCTTGAACCAGTAGTTCAACCAGAGGTTGGAGATGCCGTAAATGCCTTTTTCAGGCGAGCTGGCCGGGGTCTCGGCCTTGAACCCCAGGCCCAGCGGATGGCGCCACGCGTTCTGCGGGAAATGGGCGTACTCGTCGAAGCGCACACCGGTGCTGACGTCCTTGCCCGAGAACAGCGAGGCGAACCGCTGCTGGGCTGGCGGGTAGACCGCCAGAAAGGTGATCGCCAGCAACACAGCCGCGATCAGGCCTCGCAGGGCGTAGGGGGTGCGCCGCCAGGCCAGCCACACGACGAACAGGCCGAGACACAGCAAGGCCCCGCGCGAGCCGCAGAACACGATGCCGGCCGCGCTGCCGACGAAGATGAAGAAGCCGAGGGCTCGCCGCCAGCCGCGGTGCATCACGCCGTAGAAGAGGCCCAGCGGCGCGGCCAGCAGCAGCGCGCCCCCCGTGGAGTTGGGGTGGACCCACGGTGAAGCCATGCGGGTGTAGTCGGCCGAGAAGATGTCCTGGATGGCCTCCGGGTAGGGGTAATGCAGCGCCGCCAGGAAGGGGATCATCAGCCGGGCGTCGCGGCCCCGCACGAAAAAGCCGAGGGAGATCAGCAACAGCAGGGCAAAGCCGAGCAGCAGGCTCAGCAACAGGCGGTCGCGGGTGCGGGTGTCGCGCACCAGCAAGGGAACCAGGAAGACGGGGGACAGGTTGAGCAGCCAGCGCACCCAGTTGATGGGGCCATTGCCCTCGCCTTCCGCGATGAACTGCCCGGCCACCAGCGGCACGATGCTCCACAGCATGAAGCGGCGCATCGCCCGCTCCGTCGGGCCATCGGGCCAGGCCGGCAGCCGGCCGCCCAGCCACTGAAAGAACACGCCCACCCAGGTCAGTGCCAGCAAGGCCTCGGGCACCGGCAGGGGCGCGCCCACCTTCATCCATGGCAGCGCGGGCGCGAGCACACAGAACAGCATCAGGCCCCGCAAGGGCCGGGACACGACGAAGACGGCGCCTCCGAGCGCGACGGCCAGGACCGGGCCGAGCCAAGGGTGGACGAAGGCCATGCCCGCCGCGGCCATCAGCGCCAGCACGATGCCGGCCAGCACACCGCCGTGCGAGCCCCCGCCCGCCGGCGACGTGCTGGCGGAGACAGCGAGGTCGTTCATGCGGGGCATGGCTGCCCTTCCGCGGCCGGGCACCCGGGGCGGGCGAGGCCAGCGTACACCGCCTCGAGGCGGGCCGCGGCCTGAGACCAGTCGAAATGCGCCTGGACATGGGCGCGGGCCGCCTCGCCCACGGTGCGCGAGCCGGTGGGGTCGCTCAGCGTCTGGATCAGCGCGTGGGCCAGGGCCTCCGGGGTGTCGGCCACGCGGGCGTGAACGCCATCGACGGCGCCCAGACCGGAGAGGCCTTCGCGGGTGCTCACCAGCGGCAACCCGGCCGCCATCGCCTCCAGCACCTTCAGCTTGGAGCCGCCACCGAAGCGCAGCGGCGCCAGAAAGGCCGCGGATGCGGCCTGGACCTGGGTGAGGTCGGGCACGTAACCACGGAAATGGATGCGGGGATCCGGGAAACGACCGCGCCACCCCGACGGCAGCCCGTGGCCGCAAACGGTGAAATTGGCCTCGGGCATGCGCTCCCACACCAGCGGCCAGACATGGGTGAGGGCCCACTCGACCGCATCGATGTTGGGCGCGTACTCGTAGTTGCCCAGAAACAGGGCATGCCGGCTGTGCACATTGGGGCGCACCGCTGCGAAGGCGGCGGTGTCCACGCCGTTGGGCACGACATGGGCGGGGCGCCCCCCGACGGCCGACAGCGTCCGGGCATCGGACTCGGTGACGGCCACGATGGCGGCGGCACGCGACAGCACCAGGCGCTCCCAGCGACGAGCACGGGCCTGGTCATAGCGAGCGAGCGGCCGCAGCGGCGCCGGCCACTTGCCATAGGTGGCTGCGCCGAGTTCGGATTCGACGTTGTGCTCGGTCAGCACAAAGGGCTGGCGACGCCGGGCGAGGATGGCCGCAAAGGGCTCGAACCCGTAGCTGTGCTCGATCTGCACGATGTCCCAGCCACCTTCATCGAGCAAGGCCGCGAAGCGCTCGGCCAGCGCCGGGGCATGGCCGTTGACGGTGGTGAGCAAGGGCAAGGGCGACACGGCCGCATGCCAGAGGGTGCGCGGATGGCGCAGCGCGCGGCGCGGCAGGACGATGAGGCGCTCGACGAAGGGCGAGAGCGCCGCGTGCACGGCCTCGTCCGCTTCGGTCTTGGACTGCACCAGCAGGGTCAGCCGGTGGCCGCGTCCTGCCAGTTCACGGATGAGGTGGAACTGCCGGGCCTTCCCGCCGCTGGTGATGGGCCACGGCAGGTAAGGCAGGGTCAACAGGATGCGCAGCGGACGGGAGGCGGCGGCATTGCGAGCAGGTGCGTCGTTCATCCGGCCACCACGATCTGCAGGGCTGTCGTGACGGGCACACGCACGCCATCGGCCGCGTCCTTCAGCACCCGTTCGCCCCCGCTGAGCGGTTGGTGGAGGGTGGCTTGACGCACGCCCTTGAGGCGCACCTCGCCGGGCTCGCGCGCCCACAGCATCCACAGCGGACGGCCATCGGCCCGGCGCCAGCCGATGGTGATGAGGCCATCGGGCTGGTCGCCGAGGATGTCCGGGGGCGCCGCCGGCATCAGGCTGGGGCCGCACAGCTGCAGGAAGCGCTGCAACGCGTGGTACACCGGTTTGGGCTCGCCATTGCGGCGCAAGAGGCCGTAGTGCTGGTCTCGTTTGGTCGCGCGCTCGTCGAGGTCGGACAGGGTGAACAGAAAGACCCGGTCGTAATCGAGCGCGGCCATCAGGGCCAGACGCCGCAGTGTCAGGTCAGCCTGGCCGTCCTCGCCAACGATGGGCTGCTCTTCCTTCGGACCGGGGTAGCTGGACCAGCCCCACTCGGTGGCCCAGACCTGCTTGACGCCCGCGGCGCGCAGCCATTGGTGGGCGGGCACCACGCGTTTGACGAAGTCACGCACGTCGTGGTCGGAGCCTTCTGCGGTGGCCGTATAGGGGTGATAAGCCACGATCGGGTTCAACGTGAACGCGCCGAGGCGAGCCAGCTCCTGGATCATCAGCCCCCCGCGCTTGTCGATCTCGCTGAAGTAGGCCATGCCGGCCAGGGCAACGGGCTTGTCTGGGACGGTGGCGCGCAGGGCCTGATAGGCCGGCAGGAACAGCTTGCCGTAGGCCTCGGTATCGGGCTGGGGCGCCCAGAAACCGATCAGGTTGGGCTCGTTCCAGACCTGCCACACGTCGACCTGCGGGTAGCGCTTGGCCAGCAGGGCCATGCGCTGGGCGAACAACGCCGGATGACGGGGCGGAAACTTGTCGAAGAAGCGCTCGTACGGGTCGCCCTTGGCGACACTGGAGGCGTAACGCGGCGTGCCGACCACATAGGTGACGTTGCGCAGTCCGGCCTCGCGCACCAGCGCCATCATGCGGTCGATGGGTTCGAGCTGGAACTTGCCCTCTTCGGGCTCCATCAGCATCCAGTGCAGGCCCAGGCGCACCCATTGCAGGCCCAGTGCCTTGAGGCGCTCGACCTGCCGGCGTGCCACGGGCTCGGGGAACCACTGGAACTGCGCGTTGACGCCGAGAAAGTCCTTCCAGACCACCGGACGAACGGGCTGGAGGGCAACGGGCTCAAGCCGGCTGCTGAACCAGGCACGACAGGCCACCGGTGTGGCGGCCAGCGCGGCGGCGCCGAGAAGGGCTCGGCGGCGTGCCATGCGGACGACAAGTCGGCTCATGGGGTCGATCCTGTGGTGGAGGGGGCAGACGGGGGCGCGCCGGACATCACGGCCTGCACGTCGACCCCACGCTGAAGGGACGAAAAATAGGCAGCGAACGCCGCCCCGGTGCGCGGCCAGACGCGCTGATCCGCCAGCGCGCGCGCTGCCGCCGACCAGTGCGGGATGCACTGCGGCTCGCGCAGCACCTGAGCGAGCGCGGCGGTCAGTGCGGTGATGTCGCCCTGAGGGTAGGCCTGCCCGTTGCCGTGGCTGATCTCTTCGGCGAACGCCCGGGCGTCCGAGGAGATGACCCCGCGGCCTGCGGCCACCGCCCAGGCCAGCGCACCGGACGTGCCGCGCATCTGCCCCATCAGGGCCAGTTTGCGGCTGTCGCGGTAGGGCAGGACCATGAGGTGATGCTGTCCGATCAGCTCGGGGATGTCGCGCTCGTCAAGGTCGAGGTGCCAGCTCACCTGCTGTTGCAGCCCGAGTGCCGCAACCCGCTCACGCAGGCCGTCGAGGTAGCTGCGCCGCCCACCAAAGGCAATGTCGGGCGCGGTGCCGCCGGCGATCGTGAGCTGCACGCGATCGGCGAGTTCGGGCTCCTGCTGGCGCAGCCGACCCAGCGCGTCGACGAGGTCCTCGATGCCCTTGCCGGCGTAGATGAAGCCGAAGTAAAGCAGACGGACGGGCTCGGTCGGTGGCAAGGGCCGCACGGACAGCGGCAGGGTCCCGTGCGGGATCACGCGCACGCGGCCGGGGGGCAGTTTCATGCGGCGGCTCAGGCGCTGGGCCCCGGTCTGTGTCAGGGTGACGATGCCATCGAGGCGGCGGGCCAAGCAGCGCTCGGCCCACAGGGTGTGCGGATCGACGAGCACGGCCAGCGCCTTGCTCACCAGGCCCGGCAGCCAGCGCACGCCGTCCACGCGGCGCCATGTGGCGCTCACCGGTCGCCACACCAGGCGCTCCGGGTCATGGACGGTGGCGGACAGCCGCGGCCGGACCGGCATGGCGGCCAGTGCGGCCAACACAAAGAACTCGGTGTGGCGTCCGCCGCCGAGTTCGGCATGGACGACATCGACCTTGCTCCAATCCCGCTCGGCCACCCAGCGGCGGGCGGCCGCAAAGCTGTGCAACGGCTTCTGGCCCTGCAGCGGGGTCAGCACCTCGACGCCGGCTGCCTTGACGGCCCGGCACCAGTGCGCGGCGTAATCGGCAATGCCGGTCTGCTCGGGCGGCAAGGGCGAGAGCAGGACGAGTCTCACAACCGGCTCCTCAACCTTGCAGCCAGCGCAGCACGCGCGGTGGCACCTCGAAGCGACGCCGGTTCAGCACGATGCCATCGACCTTGCGGAAGGCCGTGCGGAGCACGCCCAGGGCGTTGTCCACCACGGGCACCAGGCTGGCACGCGCCTCGACCACCAGCACGATGAGGTCGGCCCGGCTCAGGCGCACAAAGGCCTCGCGGTTGCGCAGCAGGTCCGAGGCCTCGAGCAGCACCACCTCGCCCGGGCGGGCCTGGCTGTCGGCGGCCGGCGGGTTCAGGCGCACCTGCAGGCCTTGCGCCGTCAGCACCTGGCGCAAGTGGCCCGCCAGGAAGGACACGCCTTCGCCTGCGCGCGAGGAAGCCAGGCCGAGCACCAGCCCGCGCTCGGCGACCTGCGCCAGCGGCAGCGTGCCGTAGATGCGGTGCACGCTGGCGTGAAAGTCGTTGTCTTCCCCGCTGCCCCCGATGTCCTTGACCGCCGACCACAGCGGCACCCCGAACCGCGTCTCGATCCGGCCGCCATCGTGGATGCGCTGGTCCAGCACCGAGCTGAGGTAGAGCGTGGCCAGGCCGACCATCACCCCCGCGGGCAAGGCCAGCGCCAGCAACAGTAGGCTCTTGGGTGCGACACGGGCCGGGTTCAATGTGGCCGCCTCGATGACCGCGATGTTGTTGATGCGGCTGTCGTCCAGCGCCTGGTCGATGCGGGCCTTCTCGAGGCTGTCGAGGTAAAGCAGGCGGCTCTTCTCGGCCACGGCGAGCGCCTGCTCGATGCGACCGAGCTCCGGCTCGCTGGCGAGCACCTTGCGGCGCGCGTCGGTCAGCTGCGCCAGTTCGCGGTCGACACTGGCCGACATGGAGACCAGCTCCTTGAGGCGCAGGGACTTCTCGAGCGTGTTACGAGCCAGCAGGGTGCCCAGCTCGTTGGGCGTGCGCTTCTCGCTGCGCTGGGTGTTGCGCTCCTCGTTCTTCAACTGCGCCTCGACGTTGGCGATGCTCTCGGTGAGGGACACGACATGGGGCGCCGTTTCCTTGTAGATGCGCAGCGCGTCCGTGCGCTGGCGCTTCAGCTCGGCCAGCTGGTTGCTGAGCACGAGGAAGTTGGGCCCCAGACCGACGTCCCGCTCGGAGACCACCTCGCCGGACAGCGCCTTGGCCCGGCCCTGCGCATAGGCGACGCCCTGCTCAAGGGCGGTGCGTTCGGCCAGCAGCTCGGCTTGGCGGTCGCGCAGTTCGTTGACGCGCTTGGTGATGGCCGTGAGGCGCTCGCTGGCACTCAGGCCATCGATGCGCTCGAGGCCGCTGCGCAGTTGCCCCTTGAGCGACTCGATCTGCTGGTCGGCATCGCGCACCTTGCCGTCGTAGAAGGCCACCAGGCTCTTGCGCCCCAGCACCGCCGTGCGCTCGTCGGTGTAGACGCGCACCCAGGTCTGCAGCACCCGCTGGGCCACAAGCGGGTCGTCCCACACGAAACGCAACTCCATCACGTTGGAGCCGACGCCATGGGTGACCGTGAACTTGTCCTGGAACTTGGCGGCCAGGCGCTCTTCGGGGCTTTGCGGCTCGGCCAGGCCAACCATCACGAGCCCGCTGCGCACCGCGTCGAGCACCGCCTGCAGGCCCTGCTTGACCTGGAACTTGATGCGCTTCCAGAGGCTTTGCGGGGCTTGCTGGGCCTGGGCCATCTCGTTGAGATAAAGGCGTGCGACCTGCAGCAGCACGGGGCGGCCGGTCAGCATTTTTTCTTCATCGGCGATGGGATCGCGCTGCGTGGACATGGGCGCGAAGGCCTGACGCTCCCCCACATCGATGGGCACGGTCAGGTTCTCGCGGCCGGGCTTGACCAGCAGGCGGGCCTCGGACGCGTACTTGGTGGGCAACAGGAAGGCGCCCGCGACGACCAGCACGACCGTGAGCCACACGGCGGTCACGAAGGCGCGGCGGTAGATGAAAAACAGCCGGACGAGGTCGCGGAAAGAACGAATGTCAATCATGGTGTGGGGATATCCGCGTGCGTCGTCACTTGATCTTGGTCTCGCCCCAGGTGTAGCCCACGCCCAGGGAGCGCGTGAATGGCAACAGCTGGTTGATGTAGACGTCGACCCCGTCGCCCATGTTGCCCGCCATGGACTTGGGCACGAACAGGATGTCGCCACGGCGGAAGGACAGGGTCGGCAGACCGCTCACCCCGTTGAGCAGGCCGCTGAAGTCGATGAAGTACAGCTGGTAGCGCTGTTGTGCGTCCAGGCGCAGCAGCGCGACGCGGGACGGGTCGGCGGCGGGCAGCAGGCCGCCCGTGGCGAACAGGCCCTGCTCCACGGTGGCCACCGCGGTCATGTCGAAGGCGGGCGGCGCGCGCGCCGCCCCCCCGGGGGCCGCGGGGGGGGGCGGG
>JAJUHM010000075.1 GCA_029279925.1 Aquabacterium olei | reverse complement strand
CGATGCCGGCGCGCGTCAGCAGCTCGCGCGCCAGCTCCTGGTTCAGGGGCTGGTCCTCCACCAGCAGGATGCGGATGCCGGCCAGGTCGGCACCTGCCTCGTCGGCCATCCCTGTTGCGGCCGGGAGGGCCGTGCCCCGGTCTCCCGGACCGGTGGCCGTCGACTGGCCTTGCAGCCAGGCGCGTGAGAGGCTGTCGAACAGCGTCGAAGGGCTGACCGGTTTGATCAGGATGTCGGCCAGGTCCACGCCCTGCGCGGCCTTGAGGGCGTCATCCCGGTTGAAGGCCGTCACCAGCAGCACGCAGGGCTGGGTGCCGGGGAACCGGGCGCGCGCGCGCGACAGGGCCTGCTGTGCACAGGTGACACCGTCCATGCCGGGCATGTGCCAGTCGATCAAAATCCAGTCGTAAGGCACGGTGCTCTGTTCCACCCGTTGCAAGGCCTCGGACCCGCTGTGCGCGTGCTCGACCGCCAGGCCGAGATCGCGGGCCATGTGGCCGATGACGTCGTGCACCTCCGGGTGGTCATCGACCAGCAGCATGCGCTTGCCGACCCAGGCCTCGCGTGGACGGGCCATGGGAACGGGGTCCGGAGGCAGACCGAGCCGGACGGTGAAGTGGAAGGTCGAACCCTGGTGCAGGGTGCTGTCCACCCACATCTGACCGCGCATGCGCTCGGCCAGCTGCCTGGAGATCGTCAGGCCCAGGCCCGTGCCGCCGAAGCGCCGTGTATTCGAGGCATCGCCCTGCGAGAAGGGTTGAAACAGGCGCTGCTGCTGTTCGGGGCTCATCCCCATGCCCGTGTCGCGCACCCAGCCGTGCAGCAGCGCTTCATCGTCGTGGCGGTGCTCCACCTCCAGCCCGATGGTGACGCTGCCCCGGTCGGTGAACTTCACCGCGTTCGAGCCCAGGTTGACGAGGATCTGGCGCAGCCGGGTCGGGTCGCCGCGCAGCCGGGCGGGCAGGGCCGTGGGCACGTGGAAGAGCATCTCCAGCCCCTTGCGTTCGGCCTGCAGGCTCAGCATGTCGGCCACCTGATCCAGCACGTCCTGAACGCCGAAATCGATCTCCTCCAGTTCGAGATGGCCTGCCTCGATCTTCGACACGTCCAGGATGTCGTTGATGATCTGCAGAAGGCTGTTGGCCGCCTGGTGGGCCTTGCCGACGTAGCCGCGCAGCTGCTCGGGTGTGCCGCTCTGCAGCGCCAGATGGGTCATGCCGATGATGGCGTTCATCGGGGTGCGGATCTCGTGGCTCATGTTGGCCAGAAAGGCCGACTTGGCCCGGCTCGTCGCCTGCGCACTTTCGCTGGCCTCGCGCAAGGCATCTTCGGTCCGGCGCCGGGCGGTCACGTCCTCGTCGATGGCAAAGTAGAGGTCGCGGTCTTCATGGCCCAGCCAGATCAGCGTGATCTCGCAATCCATGGTGCTGCCATCGGCGTGGCGGTGCCGCCACTCGAACCGCACGGGCTCGGCGTCGTCGCGGTAGCGCTCCAGCAACTCGGCCGCCACGGCGAGGCTGTCGCGGCCATCGCGCTGCACAGGTGGGCTGAGTCGAGCTTCCCAGGGGCGCTCGCCGAGGAGGTCCTCGACACGCTGCACCCCGAACAGCCGGGTGGTGGCCGGGTTGCACCGCAGGATGCCGCGCTCGCGATGGAAGAAGAAATAGGCCACCGGGGCATGATGGAACGCGGCCTCGAAGCGGTGCTCGGCAAGGTGCCGCGCGGTGACGTCAAGCCAGTAGCCGTCGTAGACCTCGCTGCCGTCGGCCATGCGGGCGACGGTGCTGTTGACGCTGATCCAGTGCTGCTGCTCGTCGCGGTCCACCGCAAACTCGATGGGGGCGGTGGGCGGCCTTCCTCCTGGCACACCGGCCAGCGTCCAGCATTGATCCGGATGGGCGGCCAGCGTCTCTGCGTCGATGCCGAACAGGTCGCGCACACCCGGCCCGAGGTAGGAGAAGCGGCCTGGGCCGCCTTCGGCCGGTACCCGATAGCGAAACAGGGTGAGCGGCAGCGCGCGCGTCATCTCCAGCGCCTCTCTGCGGATGCGCTCCTCTTCCTGGGCTCGCTCCTGCCGCCGCCAGAGCATCCACATCGTCAGCCAGCCGAGTGCCGTCACGACGATGGCCGCTCCGGTGGCTGCGGCCACCATCCCGGGCTCGTCCGAGAGGGGGGCCAGGACCCACAGCGAGAAAGGGTAAGCCGACAGGGCCTGGGTGCGCACCAGATGCGGGGTGCCCTCCACCGTGACCGCAGGCAGCTGCGAGTGACCCAGACGCACCGATGCGGCGGACCAGGGCAGGGGCGTTGCGGCGTCCGCAGGCGGGGCGGCACCGTCATCCGGGGCCGACAGGCCGGGCGTGCTGAAGGGCACGCGACGCTGCATCAGGCGAGGGTCGCTGCTGGTCACGACCATGCCGCGCGCGTCCACCATGGCGGTGATGAAGCGCGCGCTCGCGGTGGCGAACAGCCGGCCCATGCGTTGAGGATCGGTCACCAGCACCAGGACGCCGACCACCTTGTCGTTGTGCTCCACCCGGGTGGCGGCAACGAACCCCGGCTCACCAGTCAGGCGCGACAGCACGAACTGGAACCCTCGGCCGCGGTCCATTGCGTGGATGAAGTAGGGGCGTGTGGCGACGTTCATCGCCAGCGCGTCGGTCTGGCGTTCGGCCAGCGCGCTGTCGGCGATGGCCGTGCCGTAGGTGTCGAGTATCAGCGCGCGGGTGATCTGGAAGTCGCGGGTCAGGGATGCGAGCTGCATGCTCATGGCCTGCACATCGCCATCGGTGCTCAGTTGCCGCTGCAGCGTGAGGCGGTTGCCGGCAGCCAGGCGCGCGGTGTCGCGCCGCCCGTCCTGCTCCAGAAAGTGAGCGAACTGTGGCTGACGGGCGAGAACCTGCCCCAGCGAGGTCAGCGAGGTGAAGTGGTTGACGACGTTGTCGTCCAGTGCCGACAGCCGCCGGTCTGCTGCCGTCAGGGCATCGGCCCGCTGCGCCTGAATGCGCCACTCGGCCAAAGCGCTGCAGGCCGCGGCGACCACCAGCAGCCACAGCAGTGCCCCCGCCAGCCAACGTCGGGCCTGCGGCCGCGACAGCTGCATCCAGACCGACATGCCCGAACGCTCTCCCATGCAATGGTCTCCGTGGCGCGGTCGGTTCGGCACGGCGCCGGCGGACCGCGTGCCGCTCGGTTGACGCCCGTGCAGGGTCTTTCTAACAGAGCGGGTGGCCCCGGGCAAGCGCATGGCCGGAGGCACCACGGCGATGGCGGGTTGAGCGACGACGAATCCGGGCCCGGCCCGATGGGTGGCCGACGGCTTCGGTGGCAAAATCGAAGGTTTTCCCGTGGAGTCATCCTCGATGAGCGCTGTCGTCATCTCAGGTACCGGCCTTTACCAGCCGCCCAACGTCATCACCAATGCGGAACTGGTGGCGTCCTTCAATGCCTACGTGGCCAAGTACAACGCCGAGCACGCGGCCGAGATCGAGGCCGGCACGCTCGCCGCGCTGTCGCCGTCCAGCGTCGAGTTCATCGAAAAGGCCTCCGGGATCAAGCAGCGCTACGTGATCGAGAAGGAAGGCATCCTCGACATCAACCGCATGTACCCGCGCTTCGAGCCGCGCCCGGACGACCAGCTGTCGCTGATGGCCGAGATCGCCGTGGACGCCGCGAAGAAGGCCATGGCGGCGGCGGGCAAGCAGGGCGAAGACATCGACGCCGTCATCTGCTCGTCGGCCAACATGCAGCGCGCCTACCCGGCCATGGCCATCGAGATCCAGCAGGCCATCGGTGCCCGCGGCTATGGCTTCGACATGAACGTGGCCTGCTCGGCCGCCACCTTCGCGCTGGAACAGGCCATCAACGCCGTGCGCTCGGGTTCGGCCCGCTGCGTGCTGGTGGTCAACCCCGAGATCACCTCGGCCCACCAGGAGTGGAAGGACCGCGACTGCCACTTCATCTTCGGCGATGTGTGCACGGCGGTCATTGTCGAGCGTGCCGACACGGCCACCTCGCAGGACCAGTGGGAGGTGCTGGGCTCGCAGCTGGCCACGCAGTTCTCCAACAACATCCGCAACAACTTCGGCTTCATGAACCGCGCCGAGGACAGCGACCCGAACGCCCGCGACAAGACCTTCCGCCAGGAAGGCCGCAAGGTGTTCAAGGAGGTCGTGCCCATCGCCGCCGCCCACATCGAAGGGCAATTGAGCCAGCTGCACATCCAGCCCACCGACGTGCGCCGCTACTGGCTGCACCAGGCCAACTCGGGCATGAACCAGCTCGTCATCAAGAAGCTGATCAACGCCGAGCCGACGCAGGACGTGGCCCCGATGATCCTGGACGAGTACGCCAACACCGCATCGGCCGGCTCCATCATCGCCTTCCACCTGCACCATGGCGACCTCAAGTCGGGCGATGTGGGCGTGATCTGCTCGTTCGGCGCCGGCTACTCGGTGGGCAGCGTGGTGCTGCGCAAGCGCTGATCGCGCCCGGCGCGTCCGCCGACCCGACTCCGCACAACGCCCGCCCAGCGGGCGTTTTTTCTGGCTTCGCTCCTGTATCGTGTCGCCCATGTCATCGGACAACGCTTACACCTTCTACTGGCACGATTACGAGACCTTCGGCCGCGTGCCCCGTCGTGATCGGCCCTCGCAGTTTGCCGGCATCCGCACCGATGCCGATCTCAACGAGATCGGCACGCCGCTGATGCAGTACTGCCAGCCGGCGCCCGACTACCTGCCCGATCCCGAGTCCTGTCTGCTGACGGGCATCGTGCCGCAGACCTGTCTGGAACAGGGGGTGCCCGAGCACCGCTTTGCCGACGCCATCGAGCGCGAGCTGGCTGAGCCGCACACCATCGGCGTGGGCTACAACACCATCCGCTTCGACGACGAGGTCACGCGCCACCTGTTCTGGCGCAACCTGATCGACCCCTATGCCCGCGAGTGGCAGAACGGCTGCGGCCGCTGGGACCTGATCGACCTGGTGCGCACCACCTGGGCACTGCGCCCCGAGGGCATCGAGTGGCCGCGTTACGACGACGGCCGTCCGTCCTTCAAGCTCGAGCACCTGAGTGCGGCCAACGGCGTGGTGCACGAGGCCGCGCACGATGCGCTGTCCGATGTGCGCGCCACCATCGCCGTGGCCCGGCTGATCAAGACGCGTCAGCCCCGCCTGTGGGACTTCTGCCTGAAGCTGCGCAAGAAGGACGCCGTGCTGGCCGAAGCCGGCCTCGACAAGCCGCGCAGCCAGTGGAAGCCCTTTCTGCACATCACCAGCCAGTTCGGTGCCGAACGCGGCTTCATGGCGCTGGTGTGGCCGCTGGCGCAGCACCCCACCAACAAGAACGAAATCCTGTGCTGGGACCTGGCGCATGACCCGCGCGAGCTGTTCGCCCTGAGCGCGGAAGAGATCCGCCTGCGGATGTTCACCCGCCGCGAAGACCTGCCCGAGGGCGTCAGCCGCCTGCCGGTCAAGAGTGTGCACATCAACAAGTCGCCCGTGGTGATCGGCAACCTCAAGGTGCTGACCCCCGAGGTGGCCACCCGTTGGGGCGTGAACGTCGAGCAGGCCCTGCAGCATGCCGAAACGGCCGCGGCCCACAGCCCGAGCATGGACGGCATCTGGGCCGAGGTCTACGGCGCCCGCGAACGCGAGGCCCGCTATGGCGCTGCGCCGGATGTGGACGAAGACCTCTATGGCGGGTTCGTGGGCAACGAAGACCGTCGCGTGCTGCAGCGCCTGCGCGGTCTCAGCGGCGAGCAGCTCGCCGACAAGCACCCGGGCTTTGTGGACGAGCGGCTGGCGGAGCTGCTGTTCCGCGACCGCGCGCGCAACTTCCCCGACACGCTGAACGAGGCCGAGCAGGCCCGGTGGCAGGCCCTGCGGCAGGCGCGCCTGCACGAGGGCGTGGGCGGGATGTCGTTGCAGGCCTTCTTCGACCGCATCGACGTGCTCAGCGAACAGCTGACGGAAGACGACGAGCGCGGTCAGAACATCCTCGGACTGCTCTACGAGTACGCCGAGCAAATCGCGCCCTGAGCCGCCCTCGCACCGTGTCCCGCATCGTCCACCTGGCCCCGCCGCCCGTGTTGCCCGCCGTGTCGCGCTACCTGGGCGGTTACCCGGCCCACCTGCTGGCACAGGCTCAATCGCTGATCGACCAGGGGCGGCTCGGTGAGGTGCTGCTCAAGCGCTACCCGGAGCGCCACGACGTGCGCACCGACAAGCTGCTGTACGAGCATGTGATGGGGCTCAAGCAACAGTACCTGCGCAGCAGCGAGCCGCTCAGCAAGGTGGCCTACGACGGGCAGATCCAGGTGATCCAGCAGGCATTGGGCACGCACACGGTGGCGTCACGCGTGCAGGGTGGCAAGCTCAAGGCCAAGCGCGAGATCCGGGTGGCCAGCCTGTTCAAGGACACGCCGCCACAGTTCCTGCAGATGATCGTGGTGCACGAGCTGGCCCACCTCAAGGAGAAGGCCCATGACAAGGCCTTCTACGCGCTGTGCTGCCACATGGAGCCCGACTACCACCAGTACGAGTTCGACCTGCGGCTGTGGCTCACCGCCCGTGACGTGGGCCAACTCGCACCGTGAAGGCCGGCCCGGTCAGAACAGCCGATCGATGAAGGCCTTCAGGCGGTCTTCGACATTGCCTTCGCCCTCGGCCGACGAGGCCGCCGAGCCCGGGGGCGCAGGCGGCGCCGGGATCAGGCTCGGGTCGATCGGGCGGTCGTCCACGCCCAGTTCGGTCAGGAATCCGCCCTCGGCCCATTCGCTGTAACGCCATCCGCTTTCCAGGCGCACCACGCCTTCGGGCACGGGCATGCCCGTCACCGGCTCGTTCTTCAGCGCGGTGGCCATGAACTGGATCCACGCAGGCAGGGCCAGCGTGCTGCCTGAGGCGTGGCTGCCCAGACTCCGTGGCGTGTCGTAGCCCAGCCAGACCACGGCCACCAGGCGCGGCTGAAAGCCGGCAAACCAGGCGTCGACCACGTCGTTCGTCGTCCCGGTCTTGCCGTACAGATCGGGGCGGCGCAGCTGAGCCTGGGCCCGTGCCGCGGTGCCGGTGCGGGTGACTTCATTGAGCAGGGTGGCGGTCATGAAGGCATTGCGGGCGGGCACCACGCGGTCGGCCTCGTCGGCGGTTTTCGCCGGCGCCTCGAACACCACCTTGCCGTCGCCGTTGCTGATGCGCCGGATCACGACGGGGTTGACCTTGAGCCCGCCATTGGCGATCACGGCGTATGCGCTGGCAAGCTGCATCGGGGTCGTCGAGCCGGCACCCAGGGCCAGGGTCAGGTTGTCGGGCTGCTTGCCCACGTCAAAGCCGAAGCGAGCGCTCCACTCGCGTGCAGCCTGGGGGCCGAGCAGCTGCACCAGGCGGATGCTCACCAGGTTCTTCGACTTGGCCAGCGCGGTCCGCAAGGGAATCGGGCCGTCCGCGCTGCCATCGGAGTTCTGGGGGGACCAATCGCCCACATTGGTCAGCGGGGCATCGTTGACCAGGGTTTCGGGCATCACCCCGTTCTCGATGGCGGCCGAGTAGACGAAGGGCTTGTAGCTCGAGCCCGGCTGTCGCCAACCTTGGGTCACGTGGTTGAACTGGTTGCGCTGGAAGTCGAATCCGCCCACCAGGGCCCGCACCTCGCCGTTGCGTGGGTCCATGGCCACCAGCGCGCCTTCGGCTTCCGGCCATTGCGTGATGCGCCACTCGTCATTGACCTCCACCAGCCGGATCACCGAGCCGCGGCGAACCTTGATGCGGTCGCTTGCGCCAGTGGCCAGGCCGGGTTGCGCCTGACGCAGCCCCTTGCCGCTGATCCTCACGACGTCGCCGCTGGCCAGCACCGCGCGGACCTCCTTGGTGCTAGCGGCCGTGACGATGGCCACCCGCAGCATTTCGTCGTCGTTGTAATCGGCCAGGACCTGCGAGACGGCCGGGTCCTCGTCGTCCAGGCCTCGCCCAAGTTCTTCCCAGGCCTCGGGGCCGCGCCATGCCTGCCCGGCCTCGCGGTCGATCAGAGCGCGTCGCAGGGCCTTCCATGCCGCCTGCTGGTCTGCCGCCCGCAGGGTGGTCACGACCTTCATGCCGGTGGAATACGCTGCCTCGCCATACTGGGCGTAGACCTGCGCACGGGCCATCTCCGCCACATACTCCGCGTGCACTTCCATCTCGCCCGGGGGACGCACGGCCAGCTTCTCGGCCTTGGCCCGTTCATAGGCTGCCTCGTCCAGCACCCCTTCGGCCTGCATGCGGGCCAGCACGACCAGTTGCCGGGCACGGGCGCGCTGCGGGTTCTTGATCGGGTTCACGTTCGCCGGGTTCTGCGGCAGGCCAGCCAGCATCGCGCATTCGGCGGCGCTGAGTGCACTCAATGGCTTGCCGAAATAGGTCTGGGCGGCTTCCGCAAAGCCGTACGAGCGCGCGCCCAGGTAGATCTGGTTCATGTAGAGCTCGAGGATCTGGTCCTTGCTCAACTGGCGTTCGATCTTCAGCGAGAGCATCGCTTCCTTGAGCTTGCGCGTCAGCGTCTTCTCGCGGGTCAGGAAGAACGTGCGGGCCACCTGCTGGGTGATGGTGGAGGCGCCTTGGGTGCGGCCGCCCGTCACGTTGGAGACGATGGCCCGCAGCACACCGATCACGTCCACGCCCGGGTGCTCGTAAAAGCGCGAGTCTTCGACGGCCAACAGGCTGTCGCGCATCAGCTTGGGGATCTGGTCGATCTTCAGGTACTGGCGTTTCTCGCTGCCGAAGCCACCGATCTCGACGCCATCCGCCGTGTACACCCGCAGCGGCTGCTTGGGCTGGTAGTTGGACAAGGAGCTGGTATCCGGCAGTTGCGGGTACAGCACGGCCAGCGCGACGAGCAAGGTCACGACAACCGCAGCGGCGGCACCGAGCACCGCCAGGAGGATGAAGCCGCGGGCGCCCCGTGGGGCAGCGGAAGAGGTATTGCGCATGGAGCAGGATTATCCGGCCCCTTCACCTTCTGCCGCCGCGCTCCACCGTGTCCGCGCGCCCGCGGGCAAACCCCAGCGGGCTGGCAGGTGTTCAGCCCTGATCTCCTCCCCTCATGTGAATGAAAGGTGTTGGATGGGCATCGTTAACCCACGGTGGCTTTCCAGAGGTGAAAAGCAGACTGAGGGGGCTCCGGGCGGTCTGTCACGACGCTCCGGCACCCGACTGATTCCCAGAGGACCTTTCGCATGAAACACACACTGCCCCGTCTTCCCCTGATGCTGGTTCCGCTTGCCGCCGCGCTGGTGGCCGCAGGAGCCGCCCATGCTGCTCCGGCCGTCGGCCCGGGCGACATGAGCTTCTACGATGCGCCTGCGCCGAATGCCCGTGCAGGCGAGTTGCTGTCCTATCGGCCTGCCACCCTGAACCTGGGCAAGAACGCCCCGGGTCACGGCGCCTGGAACGTGAAATACCAGTCGACCAACTCGAAGGGCGCGCCGAACATCGTGACCGGCACCGTCATCGTGCCGACGACGCCCTGGTCGGGCAGCGGCACCCGCCCGGTGCTGTCGTATGCCGTGGGCACCCACGGTCTGGCGCAGCGCTGCGCACCGTCCCTGCAACTGAGCAAGGGCACGGACTACGAGACGGCCAACATCGTCGCCGCCCTGAAGGCTGGCTATGCCGTGCTGGTGACCGACTACTACGGCTACACCAACAACGCCACCCCGACCTATCTGGCGGGCGCATCGCAGGCTCATGCCGTGCTCGACATCATCCGGGCCGCGTCTCAGCTTCCGACGGCTGGCATCGCCGCCAACACCAAAGCCGTGATCTGGGGCTTCTCGCAGGGTGGCCAGAGCGCTGCCTGGGCCGGTCAGCGCAAGGCAGCCTATGCACCCGAGATCAACCTGGTCGGCGTGGCCGCGGGCGGTGTCCCGACCGACTTCAGCCGCACGGCGGCCTACCTGGATGGCAGCTTCGGTTCGTCGTTCCTGCTGGCCGGTGTGGTGGGGCTGTCGGAAGAGTACCCGGAAGGCATCCCCATCAACGAACTTGCCAACGACCTGGGCAAGGCCACCATCGCGCGCGGCAAGGACGAGTGTGTGTTCGAGGCCTTGTTCGACCTGATGAACAAGCGCTTGTCGGAGTTCACGGTCGGCAACCAGACCCTGCAGCAGCTCGAGCAGATCCCGTCGGTCAGCGCCACGCTGAAGGCGCAGAACCTCGGTGCTGACAAGATCCCCGTGCCGCTGTACCAATATCACGGCAAGGCGGACGAGTTCATCCCCATCGACCAGGCCGTGGCGCTGAAGAAGAAGTACTGCAGCAAGTGGGCCAATGTCACCTTCGACGTCTATCCGAGCGAGCACATCGCCACGCAGTTCCAGGCCGCGCCTTACGCGCTGTCCTGGCTGACGGACCGCGTTGCGGGCAAGTCCACCAGTGGCTCTTGCCTGACGTTGGCTGCCGAGCCCAAGTCGACTGCGAATCCCCCGGGCGGCAACTTCGTGGTGTCGCTCGACGCCTGGAAGCTCGTGGCCACGGTGGGCCTGAAGACGCTGGCTCAGACGGTGACCCTGCCCGAGAAGTCGACCTTCACGGCGGACACCGACATCACGGCGAAGACGCTGAAAGGCAACCTCTCTGTGCCCGATTTCACCGCCCCGATCAAGATCGCGGGCATCGGTGCCGGGGTGGGCATGCGCATCACGCCAGTGGGCGACACCACGGGCACGGCCGAGCTGGACACGGCCGGTACGCTCAAGGTGCGCGGCATGGCAAAGGCCGACATCACCATCACCTCGCTGGCCGGCATCCCGATCGCGCCGTGCAAGACGGTGACGCCCGTCGAGTTCCCGCTGAACTTCGAAGGGCCGGTTTCTGCACTGGGCGGTGGCAGCCTGACGTTCACCGGAACGACCCGATTCCCTCAGTTCAAGGGCTGCAGCGTGTCGGCCATCCTGTCTTCCCTGGTGTCGGGCGACGGACAGACCTTCAGCTTCACCGTGGTGCCGCCGGCACCGACCCGTTACTGATCCCGGCCTGACCGGAGTGTGACCAGCCGCGGCTGCTTTGTGGGCAGCCGCGGCCCTTTGCCTTGAAGGGGGTGCATCATGATTGTTGTCCAACCTGCGCGCAGCTGGAGAAAGCCCGTGCTGGGTGGCGGGCTGCTGGCGCTGGCGCTGCTTGCCGTCTGGGTGCAGGCTTCCGGCGACAGCACGGCCGCTCACGGCCCGGATGGCCCGACAGCGCAGGCCCGGGTCGAACAAGCGGAACCCGCACCGGGTGGCATGGTGGGGGGCGGCGAGCTGCCCGTCATGCCGATCGATGCCGCGCAGCTGGAGGCGCAGCAGTCGTCGGCCATGGCGCGACTGACCTCCGATGCACGGATGGAAGCCGGGCGCTCTGTCGACGTCACGGGCCGGCCGGATTACGTGTCCGAGGTGGAATGGGCCATGCTCAAGGGCGTTGCCGCCCAGCACGGCCATCCCGAGGCGGAACTGAGCCGTCTGGTTCAGCTGCTTCATTTCAACAAGCAGCTGGAGCGCTGGGAGGCGCTGGGCACGGGAGGCGCCTCGCCCGTCCGAAGGGATCTGGCCAACTGGTTGCTCGGCGAAATGCCCGAGCGGGTGCGCCGCGGCGAACTGAGCCTTGCAGAGGCCCAGGCCAAGGTCAGGGGGCTGGTCCCCGACGCGGAGCCTGCCGGGCCGGCACGCTCTGACCGGCTCACGCAGGAATGGGCGCGGCTTCAGGCTGCTGCCTCGGCCAAGCCGAGGGGCTGATCACCTGCGTGAAGCGTGCTCAGCCGCCTGCAGGACACACCTTGAACATGCCCGAGACAGGGCCGATGTGAGGTCGGGCCTCGGGGGCGCCGGTCCGTTCACCGGCTTTTTGTTCCGGCGATGCCAACCCGCGAAGTACGGTCATGAGCTGCTCGGCCGTGCAAGG
>JAJUHM010000074.1 GCA_029279925.1 Aquabacterium olei | reverse complement strand
GAACCGTCGTCTGCGGGCCCCCGTATCGACGGACGGCGCCCGGAGGCGGACGAGCGGCATTTGTGAACCTTGTCACGCTCGATATATTTCCTTGCATGAAGTGGCAAGGACATAAGAACAGGGGAGCGCAGGGCGTCACGCTGGTGGAGCTGGTCATCACGATGGCCGTGCTGGTCATCCTGCTGGCCATTGCCGCACCGGCCATGCAGCAGTTCATTGCGCGCAGCGCGATGCAGGGACTGCAGTCCGACTTTGCCGGTGCGCTCAACCGCGCCCGGCTCGACGCCATCTCGCGCAACACCTGCGTGTCGGTGTGCCCGCTGTCGTCCTCCGTGGCCTCGGCGTGTGAGGCCACGGCGGCCAACCAGGGCAACTGGCACCAGGGCTGGATCGTGTTCGTCAACAGCACGTGCAGTGGCACGGTGGCGGCGGGCGGACCGGCCGCCGCCGACATCATCTCGGTACGCGAGCCCGGTGCGGCCCGCTACACCCTGGTCGATCAGGGCGGATCGCCTCCGGCGCTGCACACCTTCAACGCAAGGGGCGTGCTGCGGGCCTCCGGGCGCACGATTCTGTTGAACGACACCGCCGACGTCACTGGCCCGCATGCGCGTTGCCTCAGGCTCAACATGCAAGGGCGCCTGCTGGCCGATCTGCCCAAGAGCTCGGGTGACCGATGCGCATGATGCCGATCCGCCCATCCCAACGCGGCGCCACGCTGATCGAGGTGCTGGTGTCGCTGCTGATCGTCGCGCTGGCCATGGTCAGCATGGCGGCGCTGCAGTCAGCGACGGTCAAGTACCAGCGCGGCTCGTCGCAGCGCGCGCAGCTGTCCGTGCTGCTGGCCGACTACGCCGAGCGCGTGCGGGCCAACCTGGATCAGGCGCCCGGTCTGGTCAGCGGGACGTCGCCCTATCTGGTGAGCGACAACTGGGCCACCCAGTCCAGCACCGACGCGCCCACGGCCTCGCGCGACTGCGGCACCCTGACCTGCAGTGCCGCCGAGCTGGCGCAGTACGACATGGCGCAGTGGCGCGCGACGGTGCGCCGCAACCTGCCGCTGGGCTCGGTGCTGGTCAGTGGCGACGCCCCGCGCGGGCTGACGGTCACCTTCATGTGGGCCGACAAGGAGTTGCTGGGCGGCGGCGTGCGTCTGGGGGCGCCGGCCGCCTCGACGGCCGCGGCGGGTGACTCCGCGCTGGCGAGCACCAGTCGCTGCCCTGCTGCTGCGGCCGCCCCCGAGGGCGTGCGCTGCGCCAATTTCACGGTGATCCCATGAGTGCCTTCAAGATTCGGCCCGTGCGCGGCCTGACCCTGGTCGAACTGATGGTGGCCATGGTCATCGGTCTGGTGGTGGTGCTGGTCGCCACACGGCTGTTTGTGGGCTCCCGCGCCACGCAGCGCGCCACCGACGAGACGGCGGCGCTGTTCGAGACCGGCCAGATGGTGCTCGAGTTGCTGGGGCGGGAGATTGCCAACGCCGGCTTCTATCCCGTGGTGAGCACGGAGCCCACGGTGGGCAGCGGGGCACCTTCGACCAATGTGCTGGTGTCGTACGACGCGGCGGTCAAGGGGCTGCATAACGGCGTGGTGCCCGACGCCTATCTCTACGGCCTCTATGGCTGCGCGGACGGCAAGCTCAACGCCTCGCTCAGTGGTTGCGTGGCCAACGGCGCGGGCGATCCGTCGGGTTCGGACACTGTGCTGGTGTCCTACTTCACGAACGATGCGTTTTCGCTGGACGTGGGGCAGCGAGCAGATTGCAGCCGGAGCGACGTCGCGAACGACGCTAGCTTCAATCCTAAGGAGCGGGTAGGGGAGGTCACCAAGTCGTCCGCTTCAGGGGCGACCAAGGAGGCCAGAGGACCGATCGGGCTGCCGCCGGCATCGCCGCTGCTGGTGGTTAATCGCTTCTTCCTCAGGTCTGTGAATTATGTCGATGACCGGGGGCAGCGTGTCAGCACCTTTGCGCTGGCATGCCAAGGCAACGGGAGTAAGGATGAGGTTGTGCTCGTACCCGGTATCGTCCAGATGACCGTGCGCTATGGCGTGCTGTCCGACGACACCCTGCGTCCGCAGAGCTACCTGACCGCCACCGACGTGCGCGCCCTGTCGACGCTGACCCTGGGCGACGGGGTGGCTTACCAGCCGTGGCAGCGCGTGGTGTCGGTGCGCCTGTGCGTCATGGTGCGCTCGCTGTCCGGCACGCGCTTTCAGGATGGCGGCACGGGTGGCGCCAACGTGGTCGACTGCAACGGCACGTCCGTGACCCCACCCACCGGGGTGGTCTACCGCACCTTCACCCAGGTGTTCGGCGTGAAGAACCGCCAGTTGCGTACTGTGGAGTTGCCGCTGTGAGCCGCCTGTCCCTGCCTTCAGCTGCCCGCGTCGGTCGCCAACGCGGGGTGGCCCTGATCGTGGCGCTGGCGCTGGTCATCGCCCTGGCGGGCATCGCCTTGCTGAGCGCGCGCTCGGCCTTGCTCGGCGAGTCGGTGTCCCGCAACCAGCTGGACATCCAGGTGGCGCGGCAGGCCGCCGAAGCCGCCCTGCGTGACGCCGAGAAAGACCTGATGCTGGCACCGGGTGCGGCGCCGGCCGGCGCGGTGTGCGCCCGCGGAGACGACCGGCCGGTGCTCAGCCAGATCGCGCGTTTCACCAGCGGCTGCCGGCGTGGGCAGTGCGCCAGCGCCGACTGGCAGAACATCGATTACGCCGCGGCGTCCACCACCAAGGTGGGCGAGCCCTGGTGGCCGGCAGAGCAGGGCGGTCAGTGGAACAACGACCTGAGCACCAAGCCCACCCGCACCAGCGCGGCCGCCTGCGCCGCGTTCACGGGAGGGGTGCCGCTGGGCGTCTTCACTGGCGCGGCGGCCGTCACCGGCGTGGCCCGCCAGCCCGAGTACGTCATCGAGCCGATTCGTCGGGGCGAGTCCTTCTTCTTTCGCATCACTGCACGTGGATTTGGTTACCGCCCCGGTACCGAGGTGGTGATGCAGAGCTACTTCCTCGTGCCGGCCTTGTGAGCCGGGCCGTTCACCTCCTACGTCATCGCCGCAGCATGTCTCTCCTGCCTGCCCGTTCATGGATGCTCCGTGGCCTCTTGGGCCTCGCTGCCCTGTTGTGCGGTGGCCTGTTGGCCACCGAGGCTGCGCGTGCGGTCTCGCCTGCGTTCGTGTCGACCCCGCTGTCGGCCTACCCGCCGAACGTGGGCTACGGCGTGGGCGGGCCGATGATGATGCTGACGGCGTCGCGCGACCACACGCTGTTCTCGCCGATCTACACCGACTACGAGGACATCGACGGCGACGGCGTGGACGACTACACCTTCAAGCCGACCTTCCGCTACTACGGCTACTTCGATTCGCTCAAGTGCTACAGCTACAACCCCAGCCACAGCACCGGGGGGCGGTTCGAGCCTGTGGCCAACGTCTCCAGCACCACCCGCTACAGTTGCCCGACGACCGGGCGTTACTGGAGCGGCAACTTCCTGAACTGGGCCACCATGACGCGCATCGACGTGGTGCGCAAGATGATGTATGGCGGCTTCCGGCGCGAAGACTCGAGCACCGACACCACGCTCGAGATGGCGCAGATGTCGCAGGACGCGCACTCGTTCGTCAAGTACTACGCAGGCGACGATGTCCGCGACTTCACGCCTTTCTCGTTCGTCACCGATCTGGCCAGCGCCGGGCTGACGATCTGCAACCGCGGCACCATCAACACCGATCCGACCACCAGTGCGCCCGGGGCGCCGGTGATGCGCGTGCTCAAGGGCAACTTCAGCCTGTGGGCCACCATCCCGGGCACGGTGTGCCGCTGGAGCAGCGAGCTGTCCGGCTTCAGCTTCGGCACCAAGGCCACCGCGTTCTACAGCCAGTACGGGCCCAACCAGGGCAGGCTGTCGAGCGACCCCACGGCCCACAAGCCCAACCTGCCGGTGCAGTCGACCGACGGCGCCACCTACTCGGCGTCGTCGACCACCATCGGTCCTGAACTGCAGATCCGCGTGCAGGTCTGTCGCGCGGGCTGGGTCGGCGGGGAGCGCTGCCAGACCTACGGCAGCGCGACGTCCCCTGTGCTCAAGCCGGTCGGGCTGCTGCAGGAGTTCGGCACCACCCGTCAGACGGACCAGCCGGCACGGGCCGAGTTCGGCCTGATCACGGGCAGCTACGACTCCAACCTTCGGGGTGGGGCGCTGCGCAAGAACATCGGATCGCTCAATGACGAGGTCGATCCGGCAAGCGGGCGCTTCTGTCACCGCATCGGCGGCACCCGCCCCAGCCCGTGTGCGAGCACCGGGGGCATCATCGCTTCGTTCGACGCGATCCGGCTGTACGACGTCGGCAGCTATGGCCGCACCCGGCCGGATGGCTATGGCGACTGGGTGCACCCCAGCGTGATCGGCAATGGCAATTTCGCGTCCTGGGGCAACCCGATGTCGGAGATGGTCGTGCAGGCGCTCTCCTACCTGGCGGGCCAAACGGTGTCCGACCCCAGCAGCACCACGCGCGATGCGGCGGTCGGCTTTCCGACGGGTGTCACGCGTCGTGACCCGCTCAATGACACCCTCACCGATCCCGTCGCCAGCGTGACCCGCAAGACCTTGTACGGCCGGGGGATCTGTCGGGCGGCCAACCTGCTGGCCATCTCCAGTGGGGCCACCAACTACGACACCAACGAAGCCGGAGAGACCGAGGACCTCTACGCCCTGTTCGACCGGTTCGCCAGCCTCAACGGCCAGAGCGGCAACACCCTTCAGGCGCTCACCGATGCCGTGGGTCGCAACGAGGGCATCAACGGCACCAGCCGCTCGGTGGGGTCGGCCAGCGCGGGCTTCGGCGTCGACTGCACGGCCAAACCCATCGGCGCGGGCAACGTCGTGGGGGGCGTCTACAGCCCGGGCCTGTCGAGCGTGGCCGGCGTGTGCCCGGAAGCACCCGGCATCAAGGGCACCTACCTGGGGGCGGGGGCCGCCTTCTTCGCGAACACGCGCGCCATCCGCGAGATCGGTGGCGGCGGACGCGCCACGGAGTTGACCGACGCCACCGGTCGCACCGTGCTGACCAGCCGGCTGCCACCCGCAGCCTTGCGCGAGAAGACGTATGCGGCGTCGCTGGCCGGCGGCGTGGCCCGCATCGAGGTGCCGATCCCAGGCACCTCGCGCAAGGTCTTCATCACCCCGGAAAGCTCGTGGAACCACGGCGCCGTGGAAGGCCTGATTCCGGGCGCCATGCTGACCTTCCGGTCCATCTACTCGAGCGCCGATTCGGGCGCCTACGTGGTCACCTGGAACGACACCCAGTTCGGCGGCGACTACGACATGGACCTCGTCGGCTTCATTCGCTGGAAGCTCACCCCCGTGGCCGGCGGCAGCGGCTACGACCTCGAGGTGTTCACCGACGTGCTCAACCACAACGCCGGCGCGGGGGGCTCGCACGGTTTCAGCATCATGGGTGTCGATGCACCGCCCAGCAGCGAGTTCAGGGCCGATGGCCGCTATCTGACCCACGGGTCCAACGGCTTCCGCTCCGCTGGCGACTGCAGCACCCTGGCCATGCCGGCCACCTTGGCCCAGCCGGGGTTCGCCCTGCGATGCAACTTCACCGACAGCGGCATGCCCCGTCAACCCAGCGCCACGGGCACCGGGGGGAGCGATGCGGACGGGTTCGGTTGGCGAACCGAGCTGCGCTTCGGCACCACCACCCGCACGGTGGGCTTCATCGAACAACAGCGTGCCGGCACGGTGAACCTCACCACCACCGTGGCCACGAAGTTCCGGGTGTCCGCCGGTGTGGATGCCGTCACCTTGCGCGACCCCTTGTGGTACATCGCCAAGTACGGCAGCTTCGACACGGGCGAAACCACGTTTGCGACGTCCACCACGGCCTTGCCGGAAGCGCGGCGCGGCACCGCCGCCGTGAACTGGGACAAGGAGAACAACAACGGCCTGCCGTGCTCGTCGGGCGCCACCTGCGCAGACGGCGAGCCCGATGGCTACTTCCTGGCGCGCCGGCCCGAGTTGCTCGAGTCGCGCCTGCGCGTGCTGCTCGAGAAGATCGTGCAGAACAGCAACGCCCTGCCGGCGGTGTCGTCTGCCCAGTTGATCAACGGCAGCTACAAGTTTGTGGCCGAGTTCAATGCACAGACCTTCAACGGCACGATCAAGGCCTATGAACTGGTCAACGGCGAGTTCGCCACCACCCCCTTGTGGGATGCCGGCCGGTTGCTGACCACCGCCGCCACGGCGGGCACGCGGCAGATCATCACCAACCAAGTCAACAGCGCCGGGGTGGCGTCTGGCATGGCCTTCACCACCACGGCCATCAACGCATCGGCCGCCGCCACGGCGGGAGCCACGCCGCTGTACAAGATCGCGCTGGGCGGTGGCGACACGGCCGCGCTGAGGACCCGGGCAGACCAGTTGGTGGATTACCTCCGGGGCGGTCGCAGCAACGAGCGCGTGGTGTTCCGGGGGCGCGACGACACCAATCTGATGGGCGGGGTCGTGAGCTCTTCGCCGTGGCTGCAGGACGCGAAGTCGGCGGCGCGCTTCACCGACAGCGACTTCCCGAGCAGCACGCCGTCGTACTACTCCTTCACGGTCGCCAAGGCCTCGCGTGCCAGCCTGCTGTGGGTGGGGGCGCAGGACGGGATGCTGCACAGCTTCCGTGCCACCACCGGGGCCCCGGTGCTGTCGTATGTGCCCAGTCCGGTCGTCGCGCAGCTCAGCAATGCCTTCGACGTGCGCACGACCACGGCCACCCCGCTGATGGAGGGCAGCCCCTTCACCGCCGATGTGCTGATCGGCACGGGCACGAGCGCTGCCTGGCGGACCTACCTCTACAGCAGCCTGGGCCGTGGCGGCAAGGGCGTGTTTGCACTGGACGTCACCGACCCGGCCACGCTGACCGAGTCGAACGCCGCCTCCACCTTCAAGTGGGTGTTCACGGCCCAGGATGACAACGACCTGGGCCATGTGCTGATGGACCCCGTGCGCCACAACGCGTCCGGCCAGGCGCACCCGGTGGTGCGGCTCAACTCGGGTGGCTTCGGCGTGCTGGTGCCCAATGGCTACAAGTCTGCCAGTGGGCGTGCGGTGCTGTTCATCCTGGATGCAGCCGGCCCCGACTCGTCGGGCTGGAAGGACAGTGCGGGCCTGCCACGCGCCTACCGCAAGCTGGCGACCGCCGACACCGACACCGACAACGGCCTGATGGGTCTGACCTGGGTCGATCTGGACAACAACACGACGGCCGACATCGTCTACGCCACGGACCTCAAGGGCCGCGTGTGGAAGTTCGACATCCGCTCCAGCGACCGATCGATGTGGAAGAGCGCCTTCCTGGGCACCGGCGATGTGCCCGCGCCCTTCTTCTCCGCGGTCGACAGCACGGGCTCCGCCTTGTCGATCACGACCTCGCCCGTGGTGACCTTCCCGAGTTTCGGCGGCACCCTGATCAGCTTCGGGACGGGCCGCGCCATCGAGGCGGGTGACTTCCCGCGCAGCACCACGACGAACCGCTTCTTCACGGTGTGGGACAAGGGGCGGTATGTGGGGGACCAGGTCAACCCGGCACCGGAAGGCGCCACCCCCTACGCCTTGCCTGGGACGGGCACGCGGACGCTCGGCAGCACGGCCTTCCTGCAGCGCCTGCTGGTGCGGGACGCGACCACAGGCCTGATCTACCTGGCCAAGCGGGTGGGCACCGCCGTCGTGCCGGTTCCGGCGACGGAAGCCGCAGCGTCGTTCGACCCCTCCACGCATGATGGTTGGTTCTTCGATTTCCCGACCGGCGGAGAGTCGGTCATCTCGGCGCCCGTGAACCGGCAGAGTTTCATCCTCTTCACCTCTGTTCGCCCGGCTGAAGACGAAAGCCAGTCGTGCAGCGTGGCACCGCAGGCGTCGGTCTATGCGCTCAGTCCCACGTCCGGCCTGCCCGTGTCCGGTCTGTTCGCCCGGCGCACGGTGCTCGGCCCGGATGGCACGCCGATCGAGGTCAACCCCCTTGGCATGGAAAGCGCCGACCAGCGCGTCATCAACGTGCGTGACAACTCCACCAAGACCCGGTGTGGCGAAGACGGGCGGTGCGTCATCGATGACGCCAGCACCAGCCCGCCGGGCAAGATCAAGACCCGCCGGCTGGGGGCGAGCACCGATGCGCTCATGTGTGCGCCGGCCAACCAGTTGCGTATCCAGTGGCGTGAAATCCCGGGCATGAAGACCTTATGACACCCCTTTGCCGTTCCCATCGCCGCGCCCGCCTGGCGTCGGCACGTGGCTTCACCTTGATCGAATTGATGATCGCCGTGGCGGTGGTCGCCATCCTGGCCGCGGTGGCTTACCCCACCTATCGAGAGCACGTGGCCAAGGGGCATCGCGGCCAGCTCAAGACCCAGATGGCACTGGCCCAGCAGTGGATGGAGCGCTTCTACAGCGACACCTACAGCTACAAGAAGAACACCGAGGGTGACACAGTGGACGGCGCAGCGGGCCTGTTCTCCAAGCAGCCGTTCAGCGTGAGCCCACCCACCGGGGAGGGCTCGGCGGTCTACACGCTGGCGGTCGATGTGGCGGCCGATGGCCAGTCCTACACCCTGACGGCGACCCGTGTGGCGACCGGCCCGATGGGCAGCGATCCTTGCGGCAACCCGACGGTCACCGGCAAGGGCGTGAAGGGCGTGGCGAGCGGAACCTTCGGCAGTCGGTACGCCACGGCGGCGGCGGCGGTGGCGGAGTGCTGGCGCTGAGCAGCCCGCCACCCTGGCTGCGTCAGCCCGGGTTCGCCATCGTGGTGCTGGCGGTGGTGGTCGCCCATGCCGTGCTGGCATGGGTCTGGTCGGCCCGCACGGGCGTCGGTGTTCCCGGCGGGGCCTTCGGGGCGGCGCCCCGGGCCGGTGCCGCTGCAGGCATCGCCGTGCGGACGGTCCGGGTGGCGGGCCATCCTCCCGACGGGGGCTCTCACACGGCCGCTCCTTTTGCCGTGCCGCTGCCTCTGCACCGGGCGCACCGGTCAGACCGGGCGCCTCTGGGTGCCAGCGAGGCGCTCCATTCCACCGACGCGAGCGCGTTGCCCGACCTGCCGCTTGGGGCCGATGCCGCGCGGGCCCTGGCATCCGACGGCCTGCCTGCGCCCTGGGCCAGCCTGCCGGAAGCGCGCCCCCTGGCCGAGGGTCCGCCCGGCTGGCTGGCCGACTTTCTGAACGCAGACGATCTGGATGAGCCCCCCCGGCCCCTGCATGGCTGGGTGCTCGACGAGTCGGCACTGCAGCAACGCTATCGCGCGCGCCTCACGGTGGCCGTCTGGGTGTCGGCCGAAGGCGTGATCGTGCACGTGCGTCCCCTGTCGGCCGAGCCGAACGGTCCGTGGGCGCTTCAAGCCATCGCCCCGCTGGCCGCCACCGCCATGCAGCCCGGGTATCGGCATGGCGAACCCCGGCCGGCCCGCGTCGTGATAGAAATCACCTCCGACGACGAGACGGTGCGCTGACGCGAGGCCGGACCGGATGCATTGGCCGGTGAGGAGGGGCCTGCGACGTGAACGATTTCGAAGGCATGGCTCTGGCCGTGGCACAGGGGCGGCTGGCCTTGTGGCGCTCGGCGCCGAACCCGCCCGTGGGCTGCGCGCTGGTGCGCGATGGCGCGGTGATCGCCACCGGCCACACGGCTGAAGTGGGCGGGCCGCACGCCGAGGCCAGCGCGCTGGCGCAGTTGCTGGCGCAAGGCGGGCATGCCCGCGGCGCCACCGCGTACGTGACGCTGGAGCCGTGCTCGCACCATGGACGCACCCCACCCTGTGCCGACGCGCTGGTCCGCGAGGGCGTCCGCCGCGTCGTGGTCGCGTTGCCAGACCCCAACCCGCTGGTGGCAGGCCGTGGCTTCGAACGCCTGCGTGCAGCCGGGATCGAGGTGGACTGCCTGCCCTCGGATCACCCGCATGCCCGCGCGGCGCGCGAAACCATGATTGGTTTCCTGTCGCGCATGGTGCGCGGGCGGCCCTGGGCCCGCATGAAGATTGCCGGCTCGCTCGATGGTCGGACCGCGCTGGACAACGGCGAAAGCCAGTGGATCACGGGGCCTGCGGCGCGCGCCGATGGGCATGCCTGGCGCGCGCGGGCCTCGGCGGTGCTGACCGGTGTGGGCACGGTGCTGGACGACGATCCCCGCATGGACGTGCGCGAGGTCGACACCCCGCGGCAGCCCTGGCGCGTGGTGCTCGATTCCACCTGGCGCACGCCGCCGGGGGCCCGCCTTCTGCAGTCGCCCGGCGCGGTGTGGGTCTACGGCGTGCCGGCGAAAGAGGCCGAAGCCGCGGCGCGGCGTGCGGCGCTTGAAGACGCCGGTGCCACCGTCATCGACGCCATGCCTGGGCCGGATGGGCGCCCCGATCCGAGCTGGGTCTGGCAGGACCTGGCAGCGCGCGGTGTCAACGAACTGCATCTGGAAGCCGGTGCCCGGCTCAACGCCAGCCTGATCCAGGCGGGGGTGGTCGACGAGTTTTTGCTGTATCTTGCGCCGAAGCTCATCGGCCCCGGCCGTGCGCTGGCCGACCTGCCGCCGCTGGCTCACCTGGCCGACGCCCCGACGCTGCGCTTCATCGACGTCCAGACCGTGGGCGACGACCTGCGCATCGTGGCCCGGCCACCCGGGCGCGACCTGTTCTGACCATCCTCATCACCACGAGTTTTCATCCATGTTCACCGGCATCATCACTGGCGTGGGCCAGATCGTCGATTCTCAGCCGCTGGGCGAGGGCCCCGGCCACGGCCGCCGCCTGACCCTGCAGACCCCGGCCGGCTACCTGGACGGCGTGGGCCTGGGCGACAGCATCGCCATCAACGGCGCGTGCATGACGGTCACGTCGTTCGATGTGGCGGCCGGGCGCTTCACCATCGATGTGTCGGCCGAAAGCCTGGCGCGCACGGCGGGCCTCGACACCCTCGGCCCGGTCAATCTGGAGCAGGCCCTGCGCTCGCATGACCGTCTGGGCGGGCACATCGTCACCGGCCATGTGGACGGCGTGGGGCGTGTGGACGTGTTCGAGCCGGTGGGCGAGTCGTGGCTGCTGCGCATCCACGCGCCGCGCGAGCTGGGGCGCTTCCTGGCCTACAAGGGCTCGATCACCGTCAACGGCGTCAGCCTCACGGTCAACCGCGTCGAAGACCTGCCCGATGGCCAGACTGCGTTCGACATCAACCTGATCCCGCACACGATTGCCAACACGGCGCTCGGTGCGCTCAAGGCAGGCGGCCCGGTCAACCTTGAGGTCGACCTGATCGCCCGCTACGTGGAGCGCATGCTGTCGTCGGATGGCAAGCTCGGCGCCTGAGGCCTGTTCGGTTGCGCTGACGGTGCTGTCAGCGCTTTTCCGGCGCCAGAACCGGGCGTTTTCCCGGAAACGCGTCGGCGCCCCCTCTACAATGTCCAGATGCCGATTTCCCCGATTCCCGAGCTGATTGCCGAACTGGCCGCTGGTCGCATGGTCATCCTGGTGGATGAAGAAGACCGCGAAAACGAAGGCGATCTGGTCCTGGCCTCCGACCACGTCACGCCCGAGGCGATCAATTTCATGGCCAAGTACGGCCGTGGCCTGATCTGCCTGACGCTGAACCGCGAGCGTTGCGAGCGGCTGCAGTTGCCGCCGATGGCCACCCGCAACGGCACCAAGCATGGCACGGCCTTCACCGTGTCGATCGAGGCGGCCGAGGGGGTGACCACCGGCATCTCGGCGGCCGATCGGGCGCGCACGGTGCAAGCGGCCGTTGCCGCGGATGCCAAGCCGGCCGACCTGGTGCAGCCGGGTCACATCTTCCCGCTGCAGGCGCAGGACGGCGGCGTGCTCATGCGCGCGGGCCATACCGAAGCCGGTTGCGATCTGGCCGCGATGGCCGGGCTCACACCCTCGTCCGTGATCTGCGAGATCATGAATGACG
>JAJUHM010000073.1 GCA_029279925.1 Aquabacterium olei | reverse complement strand
GGTGGGCCAACTGGGCAAGACCATGACCACGGAAGAAGGCAAGGCCGCGGCCCGTGCGGTCGCCATCGACCTGATGGGCACGCTGCAAGTCGCGGCGGGCGGGCTCGACAAGGTGGTGCGCATCGTCAAGGCCACCAGCCTGGTCAACAGCACCCCCGACTTCACCGAGCACCACCTCGTGACGAACGGCTTCTCGGAGCTGATCGGGGAAGTGTTCGGCGATGCAGGCAAGCACGCCCGCAGCGCCTTCGGCGTGGCGCAGATCCCGCTGGGCGCCTGCGTCGAGATCGAGCTGATTGCCGAAGTGGTCTGATCGATGCCCCCCCGCGTGACCAGCCTGCCCCTGCGCGCCCTGCTGGCGTTGCTGGGAACCGTCTGTGCCCTGTCGGTCGGCTTTGCGCTCTACGCACAGCACCAGTGGGGCATGGAGCCCTGCCCCTGGTGCATCCTGCAGCGCATTCTCTTCATTGTGATCGCGGTGGTCGCCTTGGTGGCGGCGGCCTTGCCGGCCGGGTGGGGGCGCCGTCTGGTCAGCCTGCTGGGCGTTCCACTGGCCATCGGTGGCATGGCCTCGGCCCTGTGGCAGCACTACGTCGCGGCCCGCTCCACCTCGTGCGCCCTGACCTTTGCCGACAAGGTGATCTCCGGCCTCGGACTGGACACGCGCTGGCCGGAGGCCTTCGAGGTGCGCGCCTCCTGCGCCGACGCGGCGGTGGACCTGCTCGGCGTGCCCTTCGAGTTCTGGAGCCTGGCCCTGTTTGCGCTCGCCGGCCTTGTCCTGCTGACCGCGGCCGTCACCCGCTCGCGTCGTGCTTGACCAGACAGACGGCCTTCCCACGGCCCTGATCGACTTCCCGGACCTCTGCGGCACCGGCCGCCAGCGCTGGCGCTTCGACCGCCCGGTGCAGTGGCTGGTGGCGCACGACCCTTCGCAGGTCGCGGGCCTGCTCGATGCCGCTCATGCCCAGGCCCGCAACGGGCACTGGTGCGTGGGATGGGTCGCCTACGAGGCGGCACCCGGGCTGAACCCGCATCTGCCGGTGAAGGCCCTGCCCCCCGGGCAGCCCTATGCCGTGTGGGCGGTGTTCGACCAGGCCCACCCCTGGGAAGACGGCGCGCTGCCGGGCCAGACGGCAGACTGGCGGGCCGAGGACTGGCTCAGTGAATTCGACGGGCCGACGATGGTCGACCGTGTGGATGCGATCCGCGAGTTGATCCGGGCGGGCGAGGTGTACCAGATCAACCTCACGACCCGCCTCCGCAGTGCGTTCGAAGGCGAGCCCGCAGCGATGGCGGCCTACTTCCAGGCGTTGCGATGCAGCCAGCCGGCCGGTTACACCGCGATGCTGGACGCACGCGCGGTCTGCCGTTCGCCCGGCGCTGTGCTCAGCGTCTCGCCGGAACTCTTCTTCGACTGGGACGGTGTCACCCTGACGGCCCGTCCCATGAAAGGGACCGCGGCCCGACATCCCGACCCCGCAGCAGACAACGAAGCGGCCGTCACCCTGCGCACCAGCGACAAGGAGCGCGCAGAGAACCTGATGATCGTCGACCTGCTGCGCAACGATCTGTCCCGCATCGCCGAGGTCGGCAGCGTGAGGGTGCCCTCGCTGTTCGACGTACAGGCACTGCCGACGGTCTGGCAGATGACCTCGACCATCACCGCGCGCAGCCGCGACACGCTCACGTTGAGCCAGGCTTTCGCGGCGCTCTTTCCCTGCGGGTCGGTGACCGGCGCGCCCAAGCGCCAGGCCATGCACCACATCGCCCGGCTCGAGCGCAGCGCGCGCGGCGTCTACTGTGGCGCCGTCGGACTGATGCGGCCCGGCGGTCACGTGACTTTCAATGTGCCCATCCGGACCGTCTGCCTGCACACGCCGCCACCGCCGGCCCCCTGGCGGGCCGAGTGCGGCATCGGCAGCGGCATCACGCTCGACTCCACGGGCGCCGCCGAAGCCCGTGAATGGCAGGCCAAGCAGGTCTTTCTCAGCCGGGCTGCGCGTCCTTTCCAGCTTATCGAGTCAATGCGACTCGATGAGGGCCGACTCCACCGCAGCGCGCGCCATCTCGCGCGCCTGACATCCAGTGTGGCGCATTTCGGCTGGCCGGCTCCGAGCGCAGCGCAAACGACGCAACTCCAGCGCGCACTCGATGAACTGGCAGCCGCCCATGCCACCGGGGTGCACAAAGTGCGTCTGCTGTGGCCGGTCGACGGCCGCTTCACGCTGGAGGCGGCTCCGCTGACCGGGCCCGGTGCCAGCGAGGCCGAGTCTGCGCCGGTCCGCGTTGTGCTGGCCTCGCACGCGATGCCGCCCGCCGACGACTTCATCCGCCACAAGACCACGCGGCGAGACGCCTACACGCGATTCAAGACCCCTGCCGGCTCGTTCGACACCCTGCTCTACAACCAAGACGGGCAACTGACCGAGTTCACGATCGGCAACCTTGCGCTGCAGATCGACGGCGTCTGGTACACGCCGCCCTTGAGTTGCGGGTTGCTGCCGGGTGTCATGCGAGCCGAAGCCCTCGCCTCGGGCCTCTTGCAGGAACGCTTGCTGCGCCGGGATGAGCTTCACCACGCCCAAGCGGCCGCCCTGCTCAACAGCGTGCGCGGCTGGGTGCCCATCGATCTGGCGGACCTGCAGGCGCAAGCCCGCCGCCCAGAAGACGCCTTTTAGCCCCCTCCGGGCCTCGCCTCCTCCGGAACCGATGTACAGCAAGGCGCAAGCCGCGCAGAATGATTACCGATTGGTCACTTTACTACCAATCGGTTTAAATCACTTCCGACAGGAGCCCTTCCATGCCACACGCTCTCCGTTCCCTGACGGCCTCGCTGGGCCTGGCCGCCGCGTTGACCGCCATCGGCGTCGCGCCCGCCCACGCCACAACGCCTTTGTTGAAGAACTATCTGCAGTGTCGGCACACCACGCTGGTCGACTTCCCGGGCACCATCGTGGACGCCGCCGTGGCCACACCGGAGCTCAGCACCCTCGTCAACCTGGTCCAGGCCGCCAACCTGGTCGGCCCACTCAGCGGCAAGGGCCCCCTGACCGTGTTCGCGCCGACGAACGATGCCTTCGCGAAGGTGCCCGCCCCCCTGCTCGGCCTGATCGGCAGCGATGTGAACCTGCTCACCAGCGTGCTGACCTACCACGTCACCGCAGGCGCCGTCGATCCGCGCCGCAGCCTGCTGCCCAGTCAGGTCGGCACACTGCAAGGCCAGAGCGTATTTTTGGTCTATGACACCAACGGCGCCTCGGTCAACCAGTCGGTCGCCGCATGCAAGGGCGTGAAGACCACGAACGGCACCGTGTGGATCATCGACAGCGTGCTGCTGCCCCAGTTCCGCTGACAAGCCGACAAGGCCAAGGGTGACCGCGCCGGTCTTGCGACAGGGGCCGTCATCCCTGGCAGACTGCGGGTCCTTGAACTGAAGGACCCACTCCATGCGACTGCTCCACACCATGCTGCGCGTCGGCGACCTGCAACGGTCGATCGACTTCTACACCCAGGCCTTGGGCATGACCCTGCTGCGCACCACCGACCGTCCCGAGCAGCAGTACACCCTGGCCTTTCTTGGCTACGGCCGCAACCCCGAACACGCCGAGATCGAGCTCACCTACAACTATGGCGTCAACCAGTACGAACTGGGCACCGCCTATGGCCACATCGCCATCGGCGTCGACAATGCCGCCGAGGTGTGCGAGGCCGTCCGTGCGCGCACTGCCACGCTCGGTGGCGCCGTGACGCGGGAAGCCGGCCCGATCAAGGGCGGCACCACCGTGATCGCCTTCATCACGGACCCCGATGGTTACAAGGTGGAGCTGATCGAGCGCCCGGACGCCGCATCCGAGCTCAAGAACTGAGCCCCTCGTCAGCGCAGGCCCGCATCATGGCAGGCGAAAGGTGGCCACAGCCGCCGCCAGCGCTTCGGCCTGGCGCTGAAGGGCCATTGCTGCGGCGGCCGTCTCCTCGACCAGCGCCGCGTTGTCCTGCGTGACCCGGTCCAGCTCCTGCACGGCCTGACCCACCTGCGCCACGCCAGCGCTCTGCTCGCGAGCGGCCGTGGCGATGTCGGACAGCAGCCCGTTCATGCGCTGCGCATGGGCCACGATGTCGGTCATCGTGCCGCCCGCGCCCTCGACGACGGCGGCACCCGCGGTCACCTTCTCCACGCTGTCGTGGATCAGCTTCTTGATTTCCTGAGCCGCCGTGGCGCTGCGCCGCGCCAGGGCCCCCACCTCGCCGGCCACGACGGCAAATCCACGCCCCTGCTCCCCGGCGCGCGCGGCCTCCACCGCAGCGTTCAGCGCCAGGATGTTGGTCTGGAAGGCGATGCCATCGATCACCCCGATGATGTCGGCGATCCGCGACGACGATCGGTGGATCTCGGCCATCGTGTCCACCACCTCACCGATCTGGGCGCCGCCGCGTGTGGCAACCTCGGCGTTGCCCGCCGCCATCTCGGCCGCGGTCATCGCGTGCGCCGCCGTCTGCTGGACGGTGGACGCCATCTGCTCCATGGACGCCGCCGACTCCTCCAGGTTTGCCGCGGTCCGCTCCGTGCGCACCGACAGGTCGCTCGAACCCGACGCGATCTCGGTGCTGGACTGCACGATGACCTGGGCCGCCGCCCGCACATCGCTGACCAGGGCGCGCAGTGAGCGCTGCATGTCTGCCATCGTGTGCATCAGGCTGGCCGCCTCGTCGCGCCCCCAGGGCCGGGGCGAGGTCGTCAGGTCGCCCGACGTCATGGCCACCAGATGATGACGCACCTCCTCCATGCCACCCTGCGTGACCCGGTAGAACGCGTACAGCAGGTAGGCCGCACCCAGCACGCACGCAGTGGTCAGGGCGCACACCAGCCACAGCAGCCGCCAGACATGCGCCTCGCGCTCGGCGAGCATGCCATCGAGAGCGGACAGCCCCGCCTGGGCCATCGCGAAGCCAGCATGGACCGCCGTGTCGCCAGCCTGGCTGATGCGCGCCACCTCCCGCGTCGGCGAGCGTCCTTCCACGTGGTCCATGGCAAGAAGAACCAGCGCATCCACCGCGTTGCGCAGAGCCTGCATCGGCAGCGCCGCACCGTGCTCTCCCGATTTCCCCAGCGAGGTCTCGATCTGTGCCATGCGCGCCCGCAGCCGCTGCGCCTCGCGGTCCATCTCGATGATGGCCGCCATCGGCACCGCGCCCGCCTTCGCCGCGTGGACCAGCCTGCCGCGCAGGCGACCGGCCGTCAGCGCCAGGTCCGGAGCAGCGATCACCGCCGTTTCCATCATGTAGTAGCTCCCGATCTCGGGATCGAGCGCGAGGTTGGAGCTGTCGACCACCGCATCCAGCAAGGCCGTCTGCAAATGCAAGGCTGCGTTGAATGCGTCGAAAACGCCCGCCGCATCGCGGCCCCGCGCGTTGCGCGCCTGCGCCAGTTCGTCGAGCGCGGGCTGCAGCCTGGATGCGACGCGCAGCAGGCTGCCATGGCGCGCGTGCTGCTGCTCGAGCGCGGCCTGTGCCGCCCGGGACGCCTGCTGCGCAGAGGCCATCTCGGGCACCACATCTCCTCGGGCCATGGCGCTCGCGAGCTGGCGCTCACGCGTCGAGGCCTCGAGCAGGCTGAGCAGTGGACGGGCATACGCCACCCCCGCACGCTCGGCGTGGGTGAAGCTCAGGTCTTGCTGCTCGCTGTGGAGGAAGAAGACGCCGAGGACCACAATGGGAACGAGAAAGGCCCCCGAGATGATGAGGGCCTTGGACTTGAACCCGAGGTGACGGAACAGCCGGATGCCAGGCGCCCAGATGCCGTGGTACTGAAAAAAGCCGCGCACGCCAGGCTGGCGCTGTGGCCTGTCGGGCTGACCGACATCGTGGGCCTCTGCGGCGGATTGCGTGTCACGCGGCCAACCTGCGGCTCGCTCGGGGATTGCGCTGTGCATCTCGACCTCTCGGAAATGAAGCGACAGGGCACTCCCCGCGGGGCCGCTGTCGCACGACTTCAGTGACGGAATGCACGGATTCCATCACCTTGTCCGAAATTTCCAAGGGTTGAAAAGCGCCCGCTTTTCAACGGAATAGCGTGCACCCGAGTGGGGCACGCCGGTCTTTTGTCCGGCGCCTGTCCTGCGGTCGGATTCAGGCGTGCGAGTGGTCGATCAACGATGCAAGGCGCCCGTAGCTCAGGGACGCTGTGCCGCGATCTGCGGGGTGTCGACCCGCACGTCGCCGCACTGGGCGCGATGGCGAAGGGCATGGTCGATCAGCACCAGGGCCAGCATGGCCTCTGCGATCGGGGTGGCGCGAATGCCCACGCAGGGGTCATGTCGGCCGAAGGTCTCGACGGTGGCGGGCTGTCCCGCGAGGTCGATGGACTGCCGCGGGCTGCGGATCGAGCTCGTGGGCTTGATCGCGATCGCCACGCGCAGATCCTGTCCGGTCGAAATGCCGCCCAGCACCCCGCCGGCATGGTTGGAGCCGAAGCCATCCGGATGCAACTCGTCACCGTGGACGGTCCCGCGCTGGCGCACGCTCTCGAAGCCGGCCCCGATCTCCACGCCCTTGACGGCGTTGATCCCCATCATGGCGTAGGCAATGTCTGCATCGAGCTTGTCGAACAGCGGCTCGCCCAACCCCACGGGCACGCCCGAGGCCTCCACGATCAACCGGGCACCGCAGGAATCGCCGGCCTTGCGCAACTCGTCCATGTACGCCTCGAGCTGCTCGATCTGACTGGCATTCGGCGCAAAAAACGGGTTCTGGGGCACATGCTCCCAACCCTCGAACGCGATGGGCAATTCGCCCAGTTGCGTCATGCAGGCGCGGATTTCCGTGCCGAACTGCTCTCGCAACCACTTCTTGGCCACCGCGCCGGCCGCCACCATGGGCGCAGTCAGGCGCGCAGAGGAGCGGCCCCCACCACGGGGGTCGCGCAGGCCGTACTTGTGCCAGTAGGTGTAGTCGGCGTGCCCGGGGCGGAAGGTCTGGAGGATGTTGCCGTAGTCCTTGCTGCGCTGGTCGGTGTTGCGAATCAGCAAGGCGATCGGTGTGCCCGTCGTGCGGCCCTCGTAGACGCCGCTGAGGATCTCGACGGCATCCGGCTCGTTGCGCTGCGTCACGTGGCGCGACGTGCCGGGACGGCGGCGGTCCAGGTCGGGCTGGATGTCGGCTTCACTCAGGGCCAGCCCGGGCGGGCAACCGTCGATGACGCACCCGATGGCCGGGCCATGCGACTCGCCGAAATTCGTGACCGTGAACAAGAGACCGAAGGTGCTGCCAGCCATTGCGCCAACCAGAACAGAAGAAGCAGAAGCGGCTATTGTCGCCGATCAGGCAGGCCCTTCGGTGGGCGCGAGGCTCAGAGCAAGGCGGGGCGTTCCGCCTGCGCGTTCTCTTCCACGGGCCAGTCACGGATGTAGGCCTTGAGCATGCGGTTCTCGAAGTCCTGGCCGTCCACCACGGCCTTGGCCACGTCGTAGAACGAGATCACGCCCATCAGGGTCTTCTGCGTCATCACCGGCATGTAGCGAGCGTGCCGGTTCAGCATCATGCGACGCACTTCGTCGATCTCGGTGTCGGGGGTGCAGGTCAGAGGATGGTCATCCATCACCGAGCGCACCAGCAGCGTGCCAAAGGCGCCGCCGTTGCGCACCGTTCCCTGAATGACCTCACGGAACGTCAGCATGCCCACCAGATCGCCGTGTTCCATCACGACCAGCGAGCCGATGTCGTGTTCGGCCATCGTGGCGGCCGCTTCGGTAAGCGGTTGGTCAGGTTGCACCGTGTACAGGGTGCTGCCCTTGACGCGCAGGATGTCGCTGACTTTCATGAGGGCCTCTCCTCGAACAGATTGAACAATCGGGGATGGCCCCGTTCGTTGAATATAGCCGCTTGACCAAGCACAGCCAAGGGGATTTCACGGTAGCGCCACGGTCACTCACAGTGCCATGGCGTCGGCCAGCGTCAGCTCGTCGAGGCGGGCCGCCGCCCAGAATCCGAGTGTGAACCCGTCGGGCTTCAGCAGCAGGGGCCCGAGCAAGGGCGCCAGCGGCGTCGTCCGGGGATCGCACAGCAGCACCAGGCGCCCGCCGGCATTGCCATCGTCTGCCAGGCGGCCCACCCAGTCCAGCTGGAACAGCACCTCAAGCACAGGCTCGATCTGCAGGGGATCGGTGCGCAAAGCGGTGGCCAGCTCGGTCGCAGTCAGGCCGCGCGCCGCCTCCCGCTGAACGGCGTGCAGCCCCTGCAGCACCGCCAGTGCCAGTGCAAATCGATGCCCCGGCGTGTCGGGCCATCGCTTGGCCTGCGACAGCAAGGCGGGCGTGTAGGCGGCCACCACCGCGCCCATCAGCACGATCAACCAGCTCAGGTAGATCCAGATCAGGAAGATCGGAAAGGCCGCAAACGCACCGTAGATCGTGGCGTACACGGGGACGCTCGACAGGTACAGCGCGAGCGCCTTCTGGCCGAGCTCCAGCCCGATCGATGCGAACAGCGCGCCACCCCAGGCGTGGGGCCACGGCACGTGGGTATTCGGCACGAAGCGGTACAGTGCCGCGAATCCGAAGCTTTGCAGCGCAAAGACGATGGCCCCCAGCAGCAGCCCGACGCCTCCGGGCAGATCGGGCAGCAGCCCTCGCGAAGCCGACAGCACATACGAGGTGACCGAGAGGCTGGCCCCTACCAGCAACGGCCCGAGCGTGAGCGCGGCCCAGTACACCAGGACCCGGCGGGCGATCGGCCGCGCCCGGCGCACCCGCCAGATGCCGTTGAGCGTGTGGTCGATCGTGAGCATCAGTGCCATGGCCGTCAGCCCCAGCGCGATCAGGCCCATGCCCCCCAGCTGGCTGGCCTTCGCGGCAAACTTGCCGAGGGACAGCAGCACGGGCTTGGCAATCATGTCCGGCACGAGACCGGCCAGCACCTGCTGTTCCAGCACCTTGCGGAAACGCCCGAACACGGGAAACGCACTGAACAGCGCGAGCATCACGGTGAAGAGCGGCACCAGCGCGATCGTGGTCGTGAACGTGAGGCTGCCGGCCGTCAGGCCCAGCCGATCCTCGCGGAAGCGGTGGCGCAAGGTCTCGTAGGTCTGGCGCCAGGGCCAGTGGCGCAGGGCCTCGACAAAGCGGCTCCAGTGCGCCATGCCCTCCTTGCATGCGGTTCGCAAAGCGTTCATCTGGCTATGATGCCAGCCTCGCGCGCCCCGCCCCACCCTGCCCCGAAAGAAGCCCTGTGTCCGCTCCCGACCTGCCCGACCGCCCTGACGCCGACCCCGTGATCGGACACCATCCCCCTGAACGTCAGCGGCAGATCGACACCCTGCGTTGGATCAACCTGGCGGCGCTGCTCGGGCTCATCGTGCTGGGCGTCGCCTGGGAAGTCTGGCTGGCCCCCTTGCCCGGCGGCAGCGGCGGCGCCCTGGCGCTGAAGGTCCTGCCCCTCACGCTGGCCATCGCCGGCGTGCTGCGGCACCGCCTGTACACCTGCCGCTGGCTGTCCCTGCTGGTGTGGCTGTACTTCACCGAGGGGGTGGTGCGTGCAGCAGGCGACACCGGCCTGTCTCAGCAACTGGCCTTCATCGAGGTGGCGCTCAGCGTGGTGCTGTTTGCCGGGTGCGCCGCCTATGTCCGCCTGCGCCTGCGCGTCCTGCCCCCAAAGGCCAAAGGGCGCGACAAGCGCGCCCCGGGTGAAGCATGAACACCGCCGCTCGTGCGGACTCTTTGATCGCCGCACTGCGCGCAGCGCTGGGTGACGCGGCAGTTCTCGTGACCGAAGACACGTCGCCCGACACGCTGGCCCGCCATCTGGTGGACTGGCGAGGGCGCTACCGCGGACAGGCCCGCGCCATCGTGCGGCCCGCCTCCGCCGACCAGGTCGCGACCGCGGTGCGGCTGTGTTCGGCGCACGGTGTCAGCATCGTCCCGCAGGGCGGCAACACCGGGCTCGTGGGTGGCGGCGTGCCGGATGCCACCGGCACCCAGGTGGTGTTGCACCTGGGCCGGCTGAACAAGGTGCTTGCGGTCGACGCCGACAACCTTTCGATGACGGTCGAGGCGGGCTGCACCCTCGCCCAGGTGCAGGCCGCGGCCGCGCAGGCCGGCCTCCTGTTCCCGCTCAGCCTCGCGTCCGAGGGCTCCTGCACCATCGGCGGCAACCTGGCCACCAACGCAGGCGGCACCCAGGTCCTGCGCTACGGCACGGCACGCCAGCTCTGCCTCGGCCTGCAGGTCGTCACCGCGCGCGGCGAGGTACTGGACATGCTCCGCAGCCTGCGCAAGGACAACACTGGCTATGCCTTGCGTGACCTGTACATCGGCAGCGAAGGCACGCTGGGCATCATCACCGCCGCCACCGTCGGCCTGCACCCGCGGCCCCGAGGCCTGTGCACCGCCCTCGTTACCTGTACCACGCTCGAAGCTGCGGTCGCGCTGCTGGCGGCCACCCGCGCCGCCCTCGACGCCTGGCTCACCGCATTCGAGGTCATGGGGGCGCTGCCACTGAAACTGGTGCAGCGCCATCTGCCTCAGGCTGCGCAGGTGGCTCAAACAGTGAGCCTCGGGGACGACGGCATGTGGCTGGTGCTCATCGAGGTGACCAGCGCGCGGTCCGAGCAAGACGCCTCCGAGGCGCTGGAGCACGCCCTCGCCACCGCCCTCGGCGAGGGCCTGGTGAGCCAGGCGGTCGTCGCCCACAGCGACGCACAGCGGCAAGCCATGTGGGGTCTCCGGGAAGCCATTCCCCTGGCAGAAAAGAGCGAGGGCCTGATGGTCAAGCACGACATCGGCATGCCGACGTCGGCCGTACCCGGGTTCGTCGCCACCACAGGCCAGACCATCGCGGCACGCTGGCCGGGCGCACAGGTGGTCTGCTTCGGACACCTCGGCGATGGCAACCTGCACTACAACGTGCAACCCCCACCCGAGGCGGCCAGCGGCGACGCCTTGCAGGCCTTCGAAGGCGAGGTCAATGCTGTGGTCTTCGACGCGGTTCAGGTCCGAGGCGGCACGCTGTCGGCCGAGCACGGCATCGGTGTGCTGCGCCGGGCCGAGCTCGCCCGCCGGACGCCCGCTGTCGCGCTGCAGACCATGCACGCCATCAAGCAGGCACTGGACCCCGATGGTGTGCTCAATCCTGGCCGTGTGCTGATGGGCTGATCGGACCACCCCGGGACACAGCCCTTACACCGGCTGCCGCGACCATGTGTGCGAGGAGGTACCCCACCTCTCCTCTCTCGAAACAGGAGTCACACATGATCAAGCCCCTCGCAGCGGCCGCCCTGGCAGCTGCCGTGCAGCTCGCCGCCCCCAGCGCGCATGCCACCGCCCCTGTCTACCAGGGCCACTACACCCTGGACAGCACGGTGGCCGGTTCGGTTGCCGCCGAAAGCGGTCCCTACGGCACCCCGGACAACTGGAGCCTGTGGACCTTCGACGCGCCGTTCATGGCCGAGGTCACCCTCACCATCACGCCGTCCTCGCCCGACCTGGACCTCTACGCCGCCGTGTTCTATGGCACCGAGTCCTCGCTGGCCCATTACACCGACATGGTGTTCAACGGCGGCCTGAATTCCACGCTCGTCGTCTCCGGTGACGGCCCGGATCCGTATCTGCCTGCCGGCGTCGGCCAGCCGGTCGTCCTGCGCTTCACCAACACCTACGGCAGCGGCCCGTTCGTGCTGGCCATCTCGGACTACACCGATGGCATCGGCGCCGGCCAACTGCATTACACGATCGGTGCCGTGCCGGAACCCGCCACCTGGGCCCTGGTCCTGACCAGCCTGATGACCGTGGGCGCACTGCGCCGCCGGCGCTGACCCCCCCACACCGCCCCCCCCCCCCACCGCCATCCACAGGCCCACGGCGCCCAGCACATCCACCACAAGCGCGACCGCCCCCAACGCGCGGGCGCCAGGGACCCGCCCACGACCACAGGCCGCCGCCCC
>JAJUHM010000072.1 GCA_029279925.1 Aquabacterium olei | reverse complement strand
CCCCTTGTGGCGGGGGAAGCCGTAGCCGTGCACCAGCGTGACATCGACGTCGAGCGGCCGCAAGGCAATGCCCTCTTCGACCACCCGGGCGCCTTCGTTGACCATGGCGGCCACATAGCGGCGCTCCAGCTCTTCGCGGGTGAAGGGGCGCGGGGTCACGCCGGCCTTGGCGCGCTCCTCGGCGATGAGGGGCTCGACGGCCGGATTGGGCTTGCCGCTGCGGCTGCCGGCTTCGTACACATACCAGCCCTGGCCGGTCTTCTGGCCGAACCAGCCGCGCTCGCACAGTCGGTCGGCAATGTGCACGTAGCGGGCCTTCGGGTCGCGGGTTGCGGCGCGGCGCTTGCGCGTGGCCCAGCCGATGTCACCCCCGGCCAGGTCGCTCATCTCGTACGGGCCCATGGGGTAGCCGAAGGCGCGGACCATGGCGTCGATCTCGAACGGCGAGGCCCCGTCTTCCATCATGTGGTCGGCCGCCGTGCGGTACACGGCCAGGATGCGGTTGCCGATGAAGCCGTCGCACACGCCGGCGCGCACCGGCACCTTCTTGAGCTTCTTGGCCAGCGCAAAGCCGGTGGCGACCACGTCGGCGCTCACCTGGGCGGGCACCACGATCTCCAGCAGCTTCATGATGTTGGCCGGCGAGAAGAAGTGCAGGCCGAGCACATCCTGCGGGCGCGAGATGCTGCCTGCGATCTCGTTGATGTCCAGGTAGGACGTGTTGGTGGCCAGCACGGCACCGGGGCGGCAGACGCGATCCAGCTCGGCAAACACCGCCTTCTTCACGGCCATGTCTTCGAACACCGCTTCGATCACCAGGTCGGCATCGGCGAGCGCGTCGTAGTGCGTCGAGCCCTGGAAGCGCGTCAGGATGGCGGCCTTGCCTTCTTCGCTCAGGCGGCCCTTGGCCATGGCCCCGTCATACACCTTGGCCACGCGCGACTGGCCGAGGGCCAGGGCCGCGTCATCGCGCTCGATCATCGTCACGTTCAGGCCCGCATCCAGCAGGGACACGGCGATGCCGGCGCCCATGGTGCCGCCGCCGATCACGCCGACCTTCTGGAACGGGCGGGGCTGGGCCGACTGGGTCTCGGGCGACTTGGTGACTTCACGCTCGGCAAAGAACAGGTGGACCAGGCCGGCGCGCTGCGGACTGTGCAGGCACTGCGTGAACAGCTCGCGCTCGGTGGCCAGGCCGTCGGCAAAGGGCTGGTCCAGCGCGGCCTGTACGCAGTCGACGATCTTGCTCGGCGAGAACAGGCCCTTCTTCTTCGCCACCTCGGCGCGGGCCGCGTCGATCGCGGCCTGTTGCGCAGCCCGGTCGGCCAGCGCCGCAGTCTGTTCACCGGTGCGGCGGATCGGGGCGCCGTCGGCCAGCAGGCTGCGGGCGTAGGCCACGCCTTCAGCGGCGATGTCGTTGCTGGTCGCCATGTGGTCGATCAGGCCCAGGCGCAGCGCTTCCTTGGCGCTCGCGTGGCGGCCGCTGAGCATCAGGTCGAGCGCGGCGGCGGCGCCGATCAGGCGGGGCGCGCGTTGGGTGCCGCCCGCGCCGGGCAGCAGCCCCAGGGCGACTTCGGGCAGCCCCACCTTGGCGGTGTCGACGGCCACGCGGTAGTGGGCTGACAGCGCGATCTCCAGGCCGCCACCGAGCGCGGCGCCATGGATGGCCGCGATCACCAGCTTGTCGCTGGCTTCGATCTGGTTGCAGACCTCGGGCAGCGAAGGCGCCTGGGGCGGCTGGCCGAACTCGCGGATGTCGGCACCGGCGATGAAGTTGGCGCCCGAGCCCGCGATCACGATGGCGTGCACATCGGCGTCGTGGCTCAGTTCGGCAAAGGCCTGTTGCAGGCCCTGGCGCACCGCGGTGCTCAGCGCGTTCACCGGCGGGTTGTGCAGGGTGACCAGGGCGATGGCGCCGTCGCGTTGGACGCGAACGGCCGGGAGGGAGTCGGTATGGGCGAGCATGGCCTCATTCTTGGCACCGGCTCTGTTCTTGACAATCCGGGCTGGCATTGACAGACTGTCAAGCACTTTTTGACAATCGACCCGTGCTGCGATGGATCTGCAAGCCCTCACCCTGCTGGTCGAGATCCTCGATGCCGGCAACCTCAGCGAGGCCGCCCGGCGGCTGAAGATGAGCCGGGCCAACGTCAGCTACCACCTCAACCAGTTCGAGCGGTCGGTGGGGCAGCAGCTGGTGCGCCGCACCACCCGCCGCATCGAGCCCACCGAGATCGGCCTGCGCCTGTACGAGCATGGCCGCGCCATCCGCGACGAACTGACGGCCGCGCGGGATTCGGTGGCCGCGCTGAGCCAGCATCTGCAAGGGCGCGTGCGCCTCAGTGTGCCCAGCGGCTATGGGCAGCTGGTGATGTCACCGTGGCTGATCGACTTCAAGCGTGCCCACCCGGGCGTCGTGCTCGATGTGGTGTTCGAGAACCGCGTGGTCGACCTGCTGCGCGACGAGGTCGACATTGCCGTGCGCGTGATCAGCGACCCGCCCGAGAACCTGGTGGCCCGCGACATGGGGCCGGTGCGTTATGTGGCCTGCATGACGCCAGCCTATGCCGAGGCGCATGGCGTGCCGCGCGCGCTCACCGACCTGGCCGAGGCCCCCGTGATCACGTCGGCGGTGGTGGGGCGCGAGCTGCGTCTGGCCGCCACGCTGCATGGCGAGCGCCACGAGGTGCCGCTGCGCCCCACGCTCACGTCAGAGAACTTCCTCTTCCTGCGCGAGGCCATCGTGGCCGGGCTTGGCGTGGGCATCGTGCCCGATTACGTCGTGCACGACGAGGTGACGCGCGGCGATGTGATCACCGTGCTCGACGACTGGAAGCTGCGCATCTTCGGCATGCGCATGCAGATGCTCTACATGCCCAACCGCCATCACACGCGGGCGGCGGCCACGTTCATCGAGTTCATGCTGGGCCGAGCGCGGCAGGCTCAGGACGACACCGAGCCGGTCTGACTGGCTGTGGCTCACGCCAGCCACTCGATGCCCGGGAGCTGCGCACACTCGCTGCGGATGATCTGCGCCATGTCCTGCATGTAAGGCCGGTTGGCGAGCGCCTTCGGGCACACCGCGTGCAGCTCGCTCCACAGGCCTTTGGGGCCGATGCGCACGGCCTGCACATAGTCGTGCTGGAGGTAGCTCTGCAGCCCCCAGCTGGGCAGGGCGGCCACGCCGCGGCGGCTGGCCACGAGCTGCACGATGGCCACGGTGAGCTCGGCCGTGCGCCGCGCGGGGGCCACGCCAGCGGGCTGCAGCACCTCGCGGATCAGATCGATGCGCTGCTCGGGCACCGGGTAGGTGATCAGCGTCTCGTCGGCGAAATCGCGCGCGCTCAGGCTGCGCTTGTGGCGCAGGGGATGGTCGTTGGCCACCACGGCCAGGATCTCGAAGCGGAACAGCGGCTGCACCGACCACGGCCGCATCGCACGCGGCTTCGAGCCGATCACCAGGTCGGCCTTGCCCTCCTTGAGCAGGGCCAGCGGGTCGGCGTGAAAGCCCGCCACCAGATCGACTTCGACCTCGGGCCAGCGTTGGCGGAAGGTGTGCATCACCGGCATCAGCCAGTCGAAGCAGGTGTGGCATTCGAGCGCAATGCGCAGTTCGCCCTCGGTCTGGCCTTTCAGACGCTGCAGGTCGCGCTCGGCTGCATCCACCTCGTTCAGGACCGTGCGGGCCAGGGCCAGCAGCCTCTCGCCCGCAGGTGTGAAGCGCAGGCCTTCACGCGTACGTTCGAACAGTGTCAGGCCGTGGTGGTCTTCCAGCGCGCGGATCTGGTGCGACAGCGCCGATTGGGTCAGGTGCACGCGCTCGGCGGCGGTGGTCAGCTTGCCGGTGTCGGCAATGGCGGCAAGCGAGCGGAGGTGGCGCAGGTCGAGCATGAGCCGAATGATCGCATGGCGCCCTTCTCATGCGCAGGATTCATGCCCGGATGCTCAGGCCAGTGTCTTCAGCAACCACGCATTCAGGTCCTCGACCTCCTCCATGCACAGGCTGTGTCCCATGGGGTAGGTGTGCCAGTCGACCGTGTGGCCCAAGGCACGCAGCCGGTCGCGCGCTGCCGCGCCGCGGGCCGGCACCACCACGTCGTCGTCATCGCCGTGCGCCAGGAAGATGGGCGTGCTCAGGTTGGCCGCATGCCGCTCGGCCTCGGTCGTGTCAGGCAGCGGCAGGTAGCCCGACAGCGCAGCCAGCCCAGCCAGTCGCGCCGGGTAACGCAGCCCCGTCAACAAGGTCATCGCACAGCCTTGCGAAAAGCCCATCAACACGATGCGTTCGGCCGGCACGCCGCGCGCCACCTCGCGGTCGATCAGCGCCGCGATCTGGGCCTGTGAAGTGCGCAGCCCCGGCTCGTCTTCAATGCGAACGCCGCCCGGCGTGGCGATGATGTCGTACCAGGCTGGCATCACGTGTCCATTGTTGATGGTGACGGGCCGCGCCGGCGCATTCGGCATGACGTACCGTACCGGCCCCACGGCCGACAGGTCGAGCGCGCGGCACAGTTGCAGAAAGTCGCTGCCATCGGCGCCCAGGCCGTGCAGGATGATGAGCGTGGCGCGCGGGGCGTCGGCGGGGTTCAGTTCAAGCGTCTCGAGCATGCTGCCTAGAATAGCGCCCCCCGATCCCCTTGTGGGACAGACCGAAAGAAGCCCTAGATGGACATCATCGTCAAAGAGGAACTGCGTGCCTACATCGACCCGCTGACGCCGGAAGAGCACGATGCGCTCGAGCGCAGCATCCTGGCCGAAGGCTGCCGCGACGCACTGGTGCTGTGGGGCAATGTGCTGGTCGATGGGCACAACCGCTACGGCATCTGCACGAAGCACGGCATCCCGTTCCAGACGGTGCAGAACCCGCGGTTCAAGTCGATGGAAGACGTGCACCTGTGGATGATCGACCAGCATCTGGGGCGGCGCAGCGTGTCCGATTTCCAGCGCGGTGTGCTGGCGCTGCGCAAGAAGGCCATCCTGCAGGCACGGGCTGAAGCCGCGGCGCAGCCTGCCGCCCCGGCGGTGGCCGCATCGCCGGACGATGTGGATGGCGGGCCCCCAGATGGCGCGGCCTCGGCCGCGCCTGCGGTGATGACGGAAGAAGAGCGCGCGGCCGCCGAAGCGCTGGCCAGCCGCGAGGCCCTGGCCCGCGCCGCCCGCATCAGCCCGACCACGGTGGCCCAGATCGAGAAAATCCAGAAGCACGCCGCGCCCGAGCTGGTCGAGGCGGTCAAACAGGGCACGATTTCGATCAATGCCGCAGCCACCGTGGCCACGCTGCCCATTGAGGAGCAGGTGGCAGCGGCCGCGGGCGGGCGCAAGGAGCTGCAGCAGGCGGCGCGCCAGGTGCGCGAGGCCCGGCGCCAGGCCCGCGAGGGCCGCCATGCCGAGGTCAACGAGATGCTCGATGGTGCGGCACCGCCGGCCGAGCAGGCTGCCCCGTGGGAGGCCATCGATGCTGCCGACGATGGCCCGCGCCCGGGCGAAACCCCGGACGAGACCATTGCCCGGCTGGTGGACACCGTGCGCACGCTGCGCAACCAGAATGCGATGCTGGCCGCGCGCGTGACCGCGCTGGAAGGCTGACGCCTCCGGCGCTCAGCGCGACGTGCGGGGCGTGGGGTTGTCGAACACGAGGGCGCCGTCGTCTACGCCCGCCAGCCGCAGGCGCCAGCGGTCGAGCAGCGCGTTGTCCGGTGTGCGCCACGGGCCCTGATCGCCGGCCTTCGGGAAGCAGTGCAGGTTGCGCAGCACATAGCCGGGGGTGAAGTCCAGGCGGCGGTCGGTGCGCAGGTCGGCCGGGGCGCGGGGCGTGCATTGCCGCAGGCCGGTGCGCGTCAAGTGACGCAGCACACGCACGACCTGATCGGTCGCCAGCTCTGCGCGCAGTGTCCACGATGCATGCGTGTAGCCGAAGGCATAGGCGAAGTTCGGCACGCCGGCCAGCATCATGCCTCGGTGGCTGAAGGTGCGGCGCAAGACCACTGGCGTGCCATCCACCGTCAGGCTCATGCCACCCAGGGCCAGCAGATCCAGCCCGGTGGCCGTCACGAGGATGTCGGCGGGCAGGTGGCGCCCCGACGCCAGCTCCAGCCCGTCGGGCCGCACGCAGGCGATCCGGTCGGTGATCACCTCGGCCCGGCCTTCGCGCAGTGCCGTGAACAGGTCGCCGTCCGGGGCAAGGCACACGCGCTGATCCCAGGGGCGGTAGCTCGGGGTGAAGTGCGGCAGCAGATCCTGCCGGGGGCCCAGCGCCCGCGACACGCCGCGCAGCAGATGCCGGCGGGCGGTCTCGGGCCAGAGGCGCGACAGCCGGTGCACCAGCACCTGACGCGCCGCATGGAGATGCCGCAGCAGCGTGCCGGCCATGCGGGGCGGCAGCCCGTTCAGCAGCGCGCGGGCCACGGGATCCTGCTGGCTGCGCACGTCCACATACGAGGGCGAGCGTTGCAGCATCGTCACGTGGGCGCCTCGGGCCGCGAGGGCAGGCACCAGCGTCACCGCCGTCGCGCCGGAGCCGATCACCACCACGCGCCGGCCGCTCACTTCCAGTGCGGCTGGCCAGTGTTGCGGGTGCACCCAGGTGCCCGTGAATGCGTGTTCGCCTTCCCACGTGGGCCGGTGGCCCTGGTCCATGCGGTAGTAGCCCGTGCACGCGTACAGAAAGCGCGTGCGGACGGTGCGTCGCAGGGGCTGCGCGTCGTCCCCACCGCTCACCTCGACCTCGACATGCCAGCAGGCCTCATCGGTGTGCCAGTGTGCGGCGACCACCCGGTGCCGCAGGTGGATGTGACGCGTCAGGTCGTGCTCGGCCACGGTGTCCTGCAGGTAGTGCCGGATCTCGTCGCCCGACGCGGTGCGCCCCGACCCTGTCCAGGCGCGAAAGCGGTAGCCCAGCGTGTGCATGTCGGAGTCCGAGCGCATGCCGGGGTAGCGGAACACATCCCAGGTGCCGCCCAGGGCCTCGCGCGCTTCGAGCACGGCCAGCCGGGTGGTGGGCAGTGCGCGCAGGATCTCGGCGGCAGCGCCGATGCCGGACAGGCCGGCGCCCACGATCAGCACATCAAGGCGCTCAGAAACCATGTTCGAAGGACAATCAGGGGTTGCGGGGAAACCCGGGATTGTCGTCGTTTCGCCCGGTGGGTGACAGCCGGTGTGGTCTCGAGGATGCGGCACACTGCGGTGTCTTGATCGGAGTCGGATTCATGTCTGTTGTTCGACGCCCTGCGTGGCGGCGCCATGTCGTGTGGATCGTGCTGGCAGCCCTCGCCCTGGGTGGGCTGGGCTGGGTGAAACTGCGGCCGGTGGCGGTGGACGCCGTGCCCGTGCAGGCGCGCGACCTGGTGCGCACGCTGCAGTTCACCGGGCGGGTCAAGACCCCGGCGCGCGTGGAGGTGGGCGTCACCCTCACGGGGCGGGTTGCCGAGGTGCGCGTGGACGAGGGCGATGCGGTCCGCGCGGGGCAGCCTTTGATCCTGCTGGAACCGGACGAGGCGCGTGCTGCCGTGGCCCAGGCCCGCGCGAGCCTGACGCAGGCCGAAGCCCGCTTGGGCAGCCAGCAGACCCTGGCCCTGGCGAGCGCCGAGGCGGCGCTGGGCCAGGCCGAGGCCACCTTGCGCGCGGCCGAACGCGACCTGGCGCGGACACAGGAGCTGGTGGCGCAGCAGTTCTTCAGCCAGTCCCGGCTGGACGAGGCCCGCCGTGCCACCGAGGTCGCACGGGCCCAACGGGACGCCGCCCGCGCCCAGGTGCAGGCCAACGAGGGCCGGGGCGCCGAGCGCAGTGCTGCGCAGGCCCAGGTGGCGACGGCACAGGCTGCGCTGCAGGTGGCGCAGGCCCGGCTCGACCAGCTGGTGGTGCGCGCACCCGGGCCGGGCCGCGTGCTGCTGCGCCAGGTCGAGCCCGGTCAGATCGTGCAGGCTGGCAAGGGGCTGTTGACGCTGGCGGTGCAAGGGCCGCTGGAGCTGGTGGCGCAGGTCGACGAGCGTTTTCTGGGGCAACTGCAGGCCGACCAGGTGGCGCGCGTGCTGGCCGATGCCTATCCGGATGCCCCGTTCGAAGCCCGGCTGGCCCGGCTGGCGCCTTCTGTCGATGCGCAGAGCGGGGCGGTCGAGGTCACCTTCGTCGTGCCGTCGCAAGCCCCTTCCTTTTTGCGCGAAGACATGACCCTGTCCATCGAGGTGGGCACCGGAACCCGGAAATCGGCGCGCGCCGTGCCGTTGAAGGCCCTGCGCGAACCGGCTGCCGGCTCATCGGGTGAGCGAGCCACGGTGCTCGTGGCCGAGTCGGGCCGTGCGGCCGTGCGCGAGGTCACCCTGGGCCTGCGCACGCTGGATGCCGCCGAGGTGCGCAGCGGCCTGAACGAGGGGGATCTGGTCCTGCTGGATGCCACCCTTACGCCAGGCACCCGTGTGCGGACGCGCGTGCAGCCCGCGGGTGCTGCGCCGTCGCCCGCTGCGCGCTGAGGCATGCGCATGCGTGGCATTGGCTTCGAATGGCAGGTGGCGGTGCGCTTTCTGCGTGAAGGGCGCTTCCAGAGCGTGCTCATCATCGCCGGGGTGGCGGCCGGTGTGGCCGTGGTGGCCTACATCTCGGCGCTGGTGACGGGGCTGCAGTCCAACACGCTGAACCGCACCCTGGGGGCCCAGGCCCATGTGGTGGTGGCGCCGCCCGAAGAGGTGGTGGCGCCCGTGTGGCCGCGTGACGGCGACACGCAGGTGCTCAGCGAAACGCAGGCACGAGCCCAGCGCCTGCGCACCGTGGCCAACTGGCCGGCGCTGCAGCGCGCGCTCACGCAGCGGCCGGGCATCGAGGCCGTCTCGCCCATGGCCGCCGGGCCAGCCCTAGCCCGGCGCGGCGAGGCGACGCGCGCGGTGGCCATCACGGGCGTCGAGCTGGCGCTGTACGACCGCATCGTGAACCTGCGTGACAAGCTGGTCGACGGCGCGCTGCGGTTGGGGCCGGGCGAGGCCATCGTGGGCCAGACGCTCGCGCGCGACCTGGGCGTCCGGGTGGGTGACCGCCTGACCGTCTCCACGGGCACGCGCAGCGACACGGTGCGCATCAGCGGTCTGGTGGACCTGGGCGTGAAGGACCTGAACCGGCGTGTCGTCATCATGCCGCTGCGTGCGGCGCAAAGCCTGCTGGACCTGGCCGGTGGCGCGACCCAGCTGGACCTGCGCCTGGATGATGTCTGGGCCGCCACCACGCTGTCGGCGCAGCTTGCACGCGAGTTGCCCTACAAGGTCGAGAGCTGGCAGGAGACCAACGCGCAGCTGGTCACCGCGCTCAATGCGCAGACCATCAGCACCCGGCTGATCCGCGGGGTGGTCATGGTGGTCGTCGTGATGGGCATTGCCAGCGTGCTGGTGGTCTCGGTGGTGCAGAAGCAGCGCGAGATCGGCATCCTGCGGGCCATGGGCACCACGCGGTCCCAGATTCTGCGCGTGTTCCTGCTTCAGGGCGCGCTGGTGGGCACGCTGGGTTCCATGGCTGGCGTCGTGCTGGCCATGGCGATGATCAAGGCCTTCACCACCTTTGTGCGCGGGGCCGATGGCCTGCCCCTGTTCGCGATCACGCTCCCGCCCGGCATGGCGCTCGAGGCGGTGGGCATCACGCTGGTGGCGGGGGTGCTGGCAGCCATTGCGCCTGCGCGGCGTGCCGCCCGCATGGACCCGGCCCAGGCGATCCGGCTATGACGATGCACGCCACCGAACTGCTGAGCCTGCGCGGTCTGCGCAAGGCCTACAACGTGGGGCAGCCCAACGAGGTCGAGGTGCTGCACGGCCTGGACCTGCGCCTGGACCAGGGCGAGTTCGTTGCCTTGATCGGCCCCTCTGGCTCGGGCAAGAGCACGCTGCTCAACATCCTGGGGCTGCTCGAACGGCCCACCGGGGGTGAACACCACCTGCTCGGACAGGCCGTGCAGGATCTGGGCGACGATGAGCTCACGCGCCTGCGCCGCGAGGCCCTGGGCTTCGTCTTCCAGTTCCATCACCTGCTGCCGGCCTTCACCGCGCTGGAGAACGTCACCATGCCCGCCCTGGTGCGCGATGGCCACGTGGGATCGGCACAGCGCGCGCGCGGTCAGGCCCTGCTGGAGGCCGTGGGGCTGGCGGACGCGATGGACCGTCGCCCCGCCCAGCTGTCGGGTGGCATGCAGCAACGCGTGGCGATCGCGCGGTCGCTGATGCTCGAGCCCGCGCTGATTCTGGCCGACGAGCCCACGGGCAACCTCGACACAGCGTCGTCCGATGAGGTGTTCCGGCTGTTGCGTCAGGTGCACGGCCAGGGCCGTACGGCATTTCTCATCGTGACACACGACCCGCGGCTCGCCGCCCGATGTGACCGGGTCATCGAGCTGGTGGACGGCCGGCTGGCCCGTGACGAACGCACGAAACCGGCGGCCTGACCCTGTGTTTAGGTCGTACCCGGGCCTGAGGGATGGTTCCCCGACAGCTCTGCCCCTTACATTTGTGGGGTATTGGCAGTCATCTCGGGAAGTACTCACATGGCATACGCGCAACGCGCTGCAGCGCTCGCTCTTCTGGCCGGCGTCAGCCTCGCCCACGCCACCGGCACCACGCTCACGCTGAAAACGGACGGCTACACCAGCACCGGCACGCATGCTGTCACCACCGTGACGAACGGCTGGAACACCGAGAAGGTGGACGCAGGCACCTTCCAGGTGTCTACCAACCTGGGCGCGAGCTTCATGGTGTACTGTGCCGAGATCACCCAGTACACCAGCAGCAGCTTCCAGACCTACACGGTCGGAACCTTCGGTCTGGCCGACCAGAAGCTGCTTGAGGGCCTGTTCTCGTCGGTGGCCACGTTCACCGGGTCGACCAAGGTCGACTCCAGCACCGAGTACGCCGCTGTGCAGCTCGCTGTGTGGGAGATCATGCACGAGTCGAACAGCAAGCTGAGCCTGGGCTACGGCATGGGCAGCTTCTACGTGAACGACACCACGACGGCCGGTGTGAGCCTCGCTAACCTGGCCAACAGCTACCTCACTGCCGCGGCCAACTGGACCGGCCCGTCGCTCGTCAAGGTGGACAAGCTCAGCAACAGCAGCTACCAGGATCTGGTGCGCGTGACGGCCGTGCCCGAGCCGGCCTCGGTGGGGTTGATGGCGCTGGGTCTGCTGGGCGTGGCTGCGGTGCGGCGTCGCGGCGCGCGCGGGTGACGCCAGGCCCGATTCCGGGCCACGATGGACACTCCCAAAGGGGGCCTGCCGAAGGCCCCCTTTTTGTTTATTGGGGTGGCCCGAGCGCTCGCTTCATGGATGAATTCCATTCATGTCTCGTTGAAAACATCTCGCTTGATTCATGGTTCCGTGCCGGCCAGACTGCCGGCCATCGACCAACCTGAATCCTGCGATGACCCAGACCCATATCCTCGGCTTTCCGCGCATCGGCGCCCAGCGCGAGCTCAAGCACGCCCTCGAATCCTTCTGGCGCGGTGACGACCCCGATGCCGCCCGGCTGGTGGACACCGGCCGCATGCTGCGGGCACGCCACTGGCAGGCTCAGCGCGATGCCGGCCAGACCCTCGTCACGGTGGGGGACTTTGCCTGGTACGACCACATCCTGAGTCTGTGTGTGGCGCTCGGGGCCTTGCCACGCCGGTTCGGCTTCGACGCCCGGCAGCTCAGCCTGAGCGAGTACTTCGCCCTCGCGCGGGGCAATGCCGACCAGCCCGCGATGGACATGACCAAGTGGTTCGACACGAACTACCACCACCTGGTCCCCGAGCTGGATGCGCACACCCGCTTCGATGGCGGCGTCACCTGGCTGTGGGACGAGGTGGACGAGGCGCAGGCGCTGGGCCATCCCGTCAAGGCCGTGCTGCCCGGGCCGATCACGCTGCTGTGGGTGTCGCGCTGGTACGGCGACAGTCAGCCCGGCCAAGACCCGCGGCTGAGCCTGCTGCCGCGCCT
>JAJUHM010000071.1 GCA_029279925.1 Aquabacterium olei | reverse complement strand
GGCGGCATCCAGGCCTGGAACAGCGCCGGCATCAGCTTGCGCCAGGTGAGGTCGCCGGTGCCACCGAAAAAGACGAGGTCAAAGGACATGGCTGCTGCGTGTGCGATAGTCGTGGAGGGTCTGCACCGAGGCGCCATCCGTGAAGGTCACAGGGGCGTCATGCTTTACGGTGTTAATCTAACGATAATACTTCTGCCAGGGGCGGGCCGCGCGGCCAGTGCGGGTTTCACCTGTCAGACCGAAGCCACTGTACTCACATGTCCAGCCAACTCGATCAGCTCAAGCAATACACCACCGTGGTCGCCGACACCGGCGATTTCAAGCAGCTCGCGCAGTTCACGCCCCAGGATGCCACGACCAACCCGTCGCTGATCCTCAAGGCCGTGCAGAAGCCCGACTATGCCCCGCTGCTGGCCGACACGGTGAAAGCCCACAAGGGCGAGGCGCTGGACACCATCGTCGACCATGTGCTGGTGCGCTTCGGGCTGGAGATCCTGAAGGTGGTGCCGGGCCGTGTGTCGACCGAGGTGGACGCACGCCTGAGCTTCGACGCCGAGGCCACCGTGGCGCGTGCGCGCCGCATCATGGGCCTGTACGAGGCGGCCGGCATCCCGCGTAGCCGCGTGCTGATCAAGATCGCCTCGACGTGGGAGGGCATCCAGGCCGCCCGCGTGCTCGAACAGGAAGGCATCCGCTGCAACCTGACGCTGCTGTTCGCCTTCTGCCAGGCTCAGGCCTGCGGCGATGCCAAGGTGCAGCTCATCAGCCCCTTCGTCGGCCGCATCTACGACTGGTACAAGAAGCAGGCCGGCGCTGCCTGGGACGAGTCCGCGAACGCCGGCGACAACGATCCCGGTGTGAAGTCGGTGGCGCGCATCTACGCCTACTACAAGGACCATGGCATTGCGACCGAGGTCATGGGGGCCAGCTTCCGCAACGTGGGCCAGATCATTGCGCTGGCCGGATGCGACCTGCTGACCATCAGCCCCGATCTGTTGGCGCAACTGCAGGCCAGCGAGGCCCCGCTCGCACGCAAGCTGACGCCGCCGTCTCAGGTCGGCGTGGCCGAGGCCCCGCTGAGCGAGGCGGCCTTCCGCTACGCGCTGAACGAGGACGCCATGGCCACCGAAAAGCTGGCCGAAGGCATCCGCGCGTTCGCCGTGGACGCCGGCAAGCTCGACGCCATGATCCAGGCGCTGCAGGCCTGATCCGCCTTTCGCCCCTCACCCTCTCGGAGCCCTGATTGATGTCTCACCCGCGTTGTGACCAGACCGTGGCGTGGCAAGCCCTGGCCGGCCACCTGCAAGCCCATGGCCGCGAACTCGATCTGCGGTCGCTGTTTGCCGACGACCCGGACCGCGTGCGGCGACTCACGATCGCAGCGCCCGAGATGGTGGCCGACCTGTCGCGCGCGCATTGGGATGTGGCCACGCGGGAGCACCTGCTGGGCCTGGCGCGCGAGTGTGGCATCGAGGCCCGCCGCGACGCCATGCTGGCCGGCGAGCCCATCAACGGCACCGAGGGCCGGGCCGTGCTGCACACGGCGCTGCGCGCGCCCAAGGGGCAGGGCCCGCACAGCGAGCCGGTGCACGATGTGCTCGACCGCATGCTGGCCTATGTGGACGCGGTGCGCGCCGAGGGGCGTTTCACGGACGTGGTGAACATCGGCATCGGCGGCTCGGACCTGGGCCCGCAGATGGCGGTGCCGGCGCTGGAAGCCTTCGCCGATCCGGCCCTGCGCTACCACTTCGTCAGCAACGTCGATGGGCAGGACCTGGCTTCGGTGCTGCCCAAGCTGACGCCCGAGACGACGCTGTTCATCATCGCCTCCAAGACCTTCACCACGCAGGAAACCATGGCCAACGCCCAGGCGGCGCGCCAGTGGTTCGTGGATGCGGGCGGCACCGACATCGCCACGCACTTCGTGGCCACGACGACCAATGTGGCGGCCGCGGCGCAGTTCGGGGTGACCACCACCTTTGGCTTCTGGGACTGGGTGGGCGGCCGTTACTCGATGTGGTCGGCCATCGGCCTGCCGGTGGCGCTGGCGCTGGGCAGCACGCATTTCCGGGCTTTCCTGGCCGGCGCGCACGCCATGGACCAGCACTTCGCCACCGCGCCGCTGGCGGCCAACCTGCCGATCCAGCTGGGGCTGCTCGATGTCTGGTACCGCAACTTCAAGGGCTACACCAGCCGCTGCATTTCGCCGTACCACAACGGCCTGCGCCGCCTGCCGGCCTACCTGCAGCAGCTGGTGATGGAGAGCAACGGCAAGTGCGTGGATGCCGAGGGCCATCCCGTGCCCTACGCCACCAGCGAAGTGGTCTGGGGTGAGCCGGGCACCAACGGGCAGCACGCCTTCTACCAGATGCTGCACCAGGGCACGGACGTGATCCCGGTGGAGTTCATCCTGGTCAAGCGCCCGAGCTTCCGTCAGCCCGCGGCCATGTCGCCGGCGCTGCGTGACCTGTTCGCCGAGCAGCACCGCATGCTGCTGGCCAATGGGCTCGCCCAGGCCCAGGCGCTGATGTGGGGCAAGACCACGGCCGAGGCCGCGGGTGAGCAGGCGCCCACGGCGTCGAAGGACCTGGCGCCCGAGGTGATCGCGCGCCACCGTACCTTCCCGGGCAATCGCCCCAGCCTGACGCTGCTGCTGGACGAGGTGACGCCGCGTTCGCTGGGCGCGCTGATCGCGCTGCACGAGCACCGCACCTTCGTGAGCGGGGCGCTGTGGGGCATCAACTCCTTCGACCAGTGGGGGGTGGAGCTGGGCAAGGCGATGTGCAAGGAACTGCTGCCCCGCCTGAGCAGCGGCGATGTCAGCGGCCTGGATGCCGCCACCGCCGCGATGATCCGACAACTGCGCGCCTGAACCGACCCCCGATGACCTTGATGCAAGCTGGCGCTGTGGCGCCTCTGCCGCCGCCCGACGCGGTGGTGTTCGATTTTGGCGGGGTGCTGTTCAACTGGCAGCCGGTGGTGCTGCTGCAGCAGGTGATGCCCGATCACGCCCGCAACGCCGAGGAAGCCCTGGCGCTGGCGCACACCGTGTTCCAGTCCTTCATGCCCGATGGGGACTGGGCCGCCTTCGACCGGGGCACGGCCGAGTGGGACGAGGTGCGGGGGCTCATCGCCCGGCGCACCGGCCTGCCCGAGGCGGATCTGGACCGGCTGATGCACGCCATCCCGCCGCACCTGGCGCCGCTGGCCGACACGGTGGCGTGGCTGGAGCGACTGGCCGCGGCCGGCACGCGACTGCACTTCCTGTCGAACATGCCGGCACCTTATGCGGCCTTTTTGCAGCGCGAGCACGCCTTTCTGAAGCACTTCCACTCTGGCGTGTTCTCGTGCGACGTCAAGCAGATCAAGCCCAACGCCGACATCTTTCACACGGCCATCGAGGCGTTCGGTGTGGCGCCATCGCGCACGGTGTTCATCGATGACAACGTGCACAACATCCGCACGGCCCTGGAGCTGGGCTGGCGCGCGGTGCGATTCGAGCACGCGGCGCAGGCCGAAGCCGATCTGAAGGCCCGCGGCTGGCTGTAAGGGAGGGGCGCCTCTGCCCGCGGCCCCTCTGCCTGGTCCGGACGTGACAACGGCGCCCAGGTTGCCCTGAGGCGCCGTTTCTGTTGGAGGGCGGGCGCGAAGGCCTCAGGCCTCGACGACCTCGGCCAGCGCCTTGCGCATCTTCTTCATGGCCGCCACCTCGATCTGGCGGATGCGCTCGGCGCTCACGCCGTAGTCGGCGGCCAGTTCGTGCAGCGTCATGCCGCCCGAACCGTCGTCGTTGACCTTGAGCCAGCGCTCTTCCACGATGCGGCGGCTGCGGTCGTCCAGCGAGGCCAGTGCGTGCGTGATGCCGTCTGAAGCCAGCCAGTCGCGGCGGGCGGATTCCAGCACGCGGGTCGGCTCGTGGGCGTCGTCGGCCAGGTAGGCCAGCGGGGCCACGGGCGCGTCGCCATCGTCGTCGGTCGGGGCTTCGAGGGCCACGTCGCCGCCTGCCATGCGCGTTTCCATCTCGATGACGTCTTCCGGACGCACGTCGAGTTCGGCGGCCACACGGTGGATGTCGGCCTCGGACAGGCTGGCGCGGCCCATGTGCGCGGCGGGGTCTTCGGAGGCCTCGCCCTTGAACTGGTGCTTCAGCGAACGCAGGTTGAAGAACAGCTTGCGCTGGGCCTTGGTGGTGGCCACCTTGACCATGCGCCAGTTCTTCAGGATGTACTCGTGGATCTCGGCCTTGATCCAGTGCATGGCATAGGACACCAGCCGCACGCCCTGATCGGGGTCGAAGCGCTTGACGGCCTTCATCAGGCCCACATTGCCTTCCTGGATCAGGTCGCCCTGGGGCAGGCCGTAGCCGAGGTACTGGCGCGAGATGGACACGACCAGGCGCAGGTGCGAGAGCACCAGCTTCGAGGCGGCCTGCAGGTCGGCATGGTCACGCAGGCGCCGGGCCAACGCCTGCTCTTCCTCGGCCTCCAGCATGGGGATGCTCTGGACCGAGCGGATGTACGCGTCCAGATTGCCCAGCGAGGGCACCACACTCCAGGGGTCACGGGTGGCAAGGGCGGTGGTCATGGTCATCGATGGTTCCTTTCGGCTCCTTCTCGGATCGATATTAGCACTCTGCGTAAGAGAGTGCTAAGCACGGAAAGTTCCCCCTCCGTTCTGTGCTTTTTCAGGCAAGTGCTAAGCCCGGACCACTCGACCTCAGATCAGCCCGAGAAAGCGCCTTATCCGCTGCGTCAGCGCCATGATCTGCTGCGGTGACAGGGCCGCATAGTCGTGGTCGGCCGCGATGGGCTCGAGGACGATGGTCGGCGAGAGCGCGTAGCGCGCCGCGTCCGCCGGAGTCCCGTAGCTGTCCTGATCACCCTGCAGGATCAGAAACGGCTTGGTCATGGCCGGGAGGTGCGCGGTTCGGGCCGGCTCCTCGGGCAGGTCTGGGTGCTTGAACGGGTAGCCGAAGCACACCAGCCGCGTCACCTTGGGCTCCGCGTCCAGCAGAGAGGCAAGCCTGCCCCCCGCCGAATGCCCGAGCAGGAACACCTGCCGAGCGCGCAGGTGGCGAACGAAGTCGGCCAGTTCGGCATCGGGTGGCGTGGCGCCAGGTTGGAGACGTGGGCCGACCCACGCGCGCCGCTTCGGGTAGCGCATCTTGAGGGTCAGGCGCACGGTCTTGAGGGCGAGCCGGCCTGCGTGGGGGTGATCGGCGGTGAGCTGGCCCAACCACCGGTGCCGCATCCGGTCCAGCGCCTGTTCTCGCAGGCGGGCGTGCAGTGCGCCGGGGCGTTCGTGCCAGCACACGCTGAGGTCGGGGCCGTGAAGCCCGGCCGCGATGGCATCGATGGGGGCGGAGCGCCGCAGCTGGTTCTGGCGGCCCACGACCACGAGCACCGCCCGCCCGTCGAATGGGCCGAGATGCTGGACGTGGCTGTCTGCGATCCGCGTGATCCGCAGCGTCGCGGCCGACCTCATTCCGCCATCTTGTACGTGAGCTGGCCTTTGCGGCTGCCCAACTCGTAGGTCCAGATGTGGGTGACGGAGGCATCCCGGATGTTGAGGATGGCCACGACACCGGGGCCCGCTGCCACCGAAAGCCCGTGCATGCGCTCGTTGCCGCGGTCGTAGGTGCTGTCCAGGTCGGGCAGGAGCCTGGCCAGGGGCTGCACCTCTTCCAGCTCGCCGTTTTCGTTGAAGACGATCAGCTCGGCCTTGTCGGAGACCGAGAAGTAGCGGCCCGAGGCCGGGTCCTGGGCCAGGCTGAAGAGGTCCCGGTTCTGCAGCGAGCGTGCGTTCAGCCACTGGCGGGCGCGGGTGTCGTAGCGGTAGAAGTGGCCCTCGCCGCCAAACGACACGATGGCCAGCACATGGCGTCGGGCGTCCCACACCATGCCCGAGCCCCATGACAGGGGCGGCATGTTGGTCGGCAGGGTCACTTTCTGGGATGGCCCGTTGAAGCCCTGTGGGAACCACATCAGCGTGCTGCCATTGCCTTCCAGCGCATAGGCCTCACGGCCGTCCTCCCGCATGGCGGCCGGTCCACCGCGCTGCATGGAGAAGGGGCCGCCACCGCGCACCACACCCGTGTAGCGCTTGCCGTCCTTGGGGCCGGTGTTGGTCCAGGGCAGGCGCCGGCCGTCGGTGCTCAGAAGGTCGAAGCTGAACTGGACGCGCGGCACCTCCGGGCGCAGCCCGTCGAGCGACAGGTTGGGGTCGGGCGCGAAGGGGCCGCTGACTGGCACCACGGCCGGCAACTGGTAGCCGCCGCGGAAGCCGGTGACCTTGTTGACGCCGTAGCGCGTGTGGAGCTTGCCGATGAGCTGCCGGAACTTGACGTTGCCGGTTTCGGTGGCATAGGGCAGGTCGTCGTACGCCACCGGCACCTGAGGCAGGGGCTGGACCAGGGGCGGGCCGTCCGACGCGGCCGCAGCCACGATGGCCTTGATCCGGGTGCCGGGTGCAGGCAGCACTTTCCATTCGGTCTTGTTGTAGCCAGTGAGCACCAGCAGCACTGGACGCGCGGGGTGGTTGACGTGCACCTGCGTGATCCCGGCCGAGAACTGATAGCCCGAGACCACGATGACGTCGGCGTCCACGCCCCACGTCTGGGTGCCTTGCGGGCCCTGGGGCGGCTCGACGCCGCGGGCGTTCGCCTTGGCGGCGGTGTCGGCAGACGGGGGTGGCGTCGAGGTGGTGACCGGGCGAGGCGCCGGGGCCCGCCCTGCAGCGCCGGTGTCCAGCTGCTTGCCATTGCCGCTGCCGGCGCAGGGCACGGACTGGTAGGCCACGTGGCCGTTGCCGTCCGTGCAGCGGTAAATGCTGGTCTGGGCATGGGCGCCTGTGGCAAGCAGCATGGACGCCGCGAGAGCCTGCCCGAAACGGGCTGGCTGGCGCCGGAAGGTCGATGTCATGTTTCTCCCTGGTCGATCTGGTTGAGGCGGCATGGCGTCACAGCAGACGCTGCCAATGGCCGATGTCCAGCCAGCGGTCGAACTTGCGGCCCACTTCGCGCAGATGCCCGACTTTGACGAAGCCGAGCGATTCGTGCAGGGCCACACTGGCGGCGTTGGGCAGCGAGATCACGGCCATCAAGGCATGGCAGCCGTTGGCCTGCAGGTGGTCGATCAGCGGGGTGTAGAGCAGCCGGCCGATGCCCCGCCCGCCATGCCCCCGGCGGATGTAGACCGACAGCTCGACGGTATGCCGGTAGGCCGCCCGCTCGTGATAGGGCCTCGCGTAGCTGTAGCCCACGATCCGGCCCTCTTCTTCACACACGAGCCAGGGGTGGTGCGCCCGATAGCGGTCGATGCGCTGACGCATCTCGGCGGGTTGCAGCGGCACTTCCTCGAAGGTGGCGGTGCTACCGAGGATGTAGGGGTTGTAGATGTCGCAGATGGCGAGCTCGTCGCCCGGTGCAAAGGCTCGGATGGTCAGCGGACTCACGGGCGGCTCCCGGGACGAGAGGACGGGGTGCCGTGCACGGGCGCGGTCAACAGGGCGAGGTCCATCCCGGGATCGTACCCAAAAGCTGTGGGGCCAAAAGGGTCATCTGGCGGGGCTCTCGCCTGAAATTCGGCGGCCCGAAGGGCGCTCTCGGTTCCCGCGGCTCGGCCTTACAGGGCATGATCCGTTCCCACGGGCACCGAGCTTGCCCGTGGTCTGCCGTCTGGTGACCCCGTCCTGCCTGCCTGGTCCTGCCTCATGTTTCTGTCTCGATCGCTTTCCGTTCCTTTGGCCTGCACGGCGCTGTGGCTCGCAGGTTGCGCGTCCCGCCCGCCGGCTCCGCCATCACCGGAGGAGCTGACGCCACCCCAGCCTGCGCTCATGCCGTCGGGCACGCCGCAGGAGGGCAGCGCCGCCAGCACCGAGCAGCGCTTTGCCGAATGGCTGGCGCGCTTTCGGGAATCGGCCCGCGCGGCCGGCATCGACGAGGCGACGCTGGACACCGGGCTGGCCGGGGTCCGGCTGCAGCACCGCGCCGTGGTGGCCGACCGCAGCCAGCCGGAGTTCACCCGGGCGTTGTGGGATTACCTCGATGCGGCGGTGTCGCCACAGCGCGTGAGCATCGGGCAGCAGAAGCTGGCGGAGTGGCGTGCGGAGGCCGACGCCGCATCCGCCCGTTACGGCGTGCCGGCCCCAGTGCTGGTGGCCGTGTGGGGCATCGAGAGCAATTACGGCCGCAACCATGGGGATGTGCCCGTGATCGATGCGTTGGCCACGCTGGGCTTCGAAGGGCGGCGCGAGGCCTGGGCCAAAGGCGAACTGATCGCCGCGCTCAGGATCCTGCAGAACAAGGACATCGACCGCGCGCACATGGTGGGCTCGTGGGCAGGGGCGATGGGGCAGACCCAGTTCATGCCGTCGTCCTTCCTGGCCTATGCCGTGGATGGCGATGGCGACGGTCGACGTGACATCTGGGGCAGCATGCCGGACGTGCTGGCGTCCACCGCCAACTACCTGGCGCGAGCCGGATGGCAGGCACAGGAGCCCTGGGGTGCCGAGGTGCGGCTGCCGGCGGGCTTCGACCCCGCACGCGCGGACGCCGCCTTGCGCCAGAGTGCAGCGCAGTGGGCGACCGAAGGCGTGACCGCCATCGATGGAGGGGCGCTGCCCGCCATGGCCGATGCCGCCATCCTGCTGCCTGCCGGCGTACGGGGCCCGGCCTTCCTCGTGGGGCGCAACCACCGCGCCCTGCTGCGCTACAACAATTCGACCAGTTATGCGCTCGCGGTGTCGCTGCTGTCGCAGCGCATCGCGGGGGGGCCGAGTGTGCAGGCGGGATGGCCGCGTGACCAGCGGCCCCTGAGCCGCAGCGAGGTCCAGGCCCTGCAGGCCGGGCTGAATCGGCTGGGTTTTGACAGCGGTGCCGCGGACGGACAGTTCGGGCCTGCGACGCGGCAGGCCTTGCGGGCCTTCCAGCGCAGCCAGGGGCTGCCTGCGGATGGCCATCCCACCCCCGCCTTGCTCCAGCGCGTGCTGCCGTCGCCATGATCGTCAACTGGCCGTCGTTTCAGCGCCGGCGCGCTGTGTAGGCTAGTGGGTTTTGCGTAGAACCGAGTTCCTGCCGATGTCCTCTCGCCCCGTTACCGTGTCCGACCTGGGCCGCGTCCACACGCTGGCCGATCTGCTGACCTGGCGTGCGGCCACCACGCCGCAGCGTGAAGCCTACCGTCAGCACGACGCCGCGTCCGGTCGCTGGGTCAGCTGGACGTGGGGCGAGACGCAGCGGCAGGTGACGCGCTGGCGTGCAGCCTTGCTCGCCTCGGGTGTGACCGCAGGGGAGCGCGTGGGCATTCTGGTGCCCAACGGGCTCGACCACGTCTGCATGGATCTGGCTGCCCTGTCGCTCGGGCTGGTGCCCGTGCCCATGCACGCGGTGGACAACCCCCAGAGCGTGGCCTACATCCTGAGCGACAGCGATGCGGCCGTGCTGCTCGTGGACAGCGTGGCGCGGTGGCAGTCGATCGCAGGCGCAGGGCAGCCGCTGCCGGGCCTGCGTCAGGTCATCGTGCAAGAGGCGGTGAGCGGCCCGGTCGAGGCGCCGCAACCGGCGCGGGTGGCGCAGCGTGATGCCTGGCTGGATCAGGGGGTGGGCGCGGCCGGGGTGGTCGACCTGCCGGCACCGATGGCCGACACGCTGGCGGCCATCGTCTACACCTCCGGCACGACGGGCAAGCCCAAGGGCGTGATGCTCACGCACGGCAACGTGGTGGCCAACATCAAGGCGGTGCTGCAGCGTTTTGTCGTCACGCCGGACGACGTGCTGCTGTCGTTCCTGCCCTTGTCCCACACCTTCGAGCGCACGGTGGGCTACTACCTGCCGATCGCCGCCGGGGCTTGTGTGGTCTACGCACGCTCGGTGGCGCTGCTGCAAGAAGACCTGGTGCAGGTGCGGCCCACGGTGCTGGTGTCGGTGCCGCGCATCTACGAGCGGGTGCATGCCAAGGTGATGGAGGCCATCCACCAGCAAGGCGGCGTGAAGCGTCGCTTGCTCGAGATGGCGGAGTTGGTCGGCTGGCGGCGTTTCCTCGCCTCCCAGGGACGCAGCGAAGTGACGCTGACCGATCGCCTGATCTGGCCCGCCCTGCATGCGCTGGTGGCGCAGAAGGTACTGGGTGCTTTCGGTGGGCGTTTGCGCATGGCGATCGCTGGCGGCGCACCGCTGAGCGACGCCGTGGCCCGGTTCTACCTGGGGTTGGGGCTGACCCTGTTGCAGGGCTATGGCATGACGGAAACCTCGCCCGTGGTGAGTTGCAACACGCCGGATGACAACGACCCGGCCTCGGTGGGGCGGCCGCTGCCGGGCGTGCAGGTGCGCATCGGCGAGAACAACGAACTGCTGGTGGCGGGCCCCACCGTGATGCAGGGTTACTGGAAGCGCCCCGAGGACACGCAGCGCGTGCTGGAGCCGGATGGCTGGCTGCACACGGGCGACCAGGCGCGGTTGACGGAGGGCCGGCTTTACATCGTGGGGCGCATCAAGGACATCATCGTCACGTCCACGGGGGAGAAGATCGCGCCCTCGGACCTGGAACTGGCCATCCAGGCCGATCCGCTGTTTGCACAGGTGCTCGTGATCGGCGAACAGCGGCCGTTCCTGTCGGTGCTGGCGGTGGTCAACCCGTCGGTCTGGGCGTCGGCTGCCCGGGCTGCGGGCCTGGACCCGGATGCGCCCGGCGCGCTCGACAGCGGCGAGGCCCGGCAGATGGCGTTGCAGCGCATCGTGCGCCTCGTGAGCGCGTTTCCTTCTTACGCCGTGCCCAAGCAGGTGCGTCTGCTGGCCGACCCGTGGACAATCGACGCCGGGCTCATGACGCCCACGCTGAAGCTCAAGCGCCCAGCCCTGATGCACCACCACGCCGATCTGGTCGACGCGCTGTACGCGCCCCGGCGCTGAGCACGGTTGCAGGTCAACCTGCGGGCGGTGCGGCGTCGGGTTGCGCGTCCAGCAGGTAGGCCCGCTTGCGCGCGATGTCGGCCTCGGAGTCGCCGTAGGCCGTGGCGATCGCGTGGAGCGTGTCCTCGATCTCCAGAAACGCCTGCACGATGTCGGGATCGAAATGCCGGCCGGACGCCATGCGGACCACCGCCACAGCCTGCGCGTGGGGCATCGGCTCCTTGTAGATGCGCCGGCTGATCAGCGCGTCGTACACGTCGGCCACGGCCATGAGCCGGGCCGACAGCGGGATGGCTTCGCCTCGCAGCCCTTCGGGGTAGCCGCTTCCGTCCCACTTCTCGTGGTGCGAGTACGCGATCTCGCGGGCCAGCTGCAGAAAGGGCACCGGGCTGCCGATGAGGTGCTCGGTCTGGGCGATGGCGTCGCGGCCCAGCGCCGCGTGCTTTTTCATGATCTCGAACTCGTCTGCATCCAGCTTGCCGGGCTTGAGCAGCACGCGGTCCGGCATGCCGATCTTGCCGATGTCGTGCAGCGGCACCGCCTTGAACAGCAGGTCGATGTAAGAGGACGTCAGGGCGGCGGCGAACCGAGGGTGGGTCGACAGCTTGCGGGCCAGTGCGCGGACGTAATGCTGCACGCGCACGATGTGGTTGCCGGTGTCGGCGCCTCGCGACTCGGCCATCGCGGCCAGGGTGAGGATCGCGGCGTCCTGGATCAGCGACAGCTCGCGCGTGCGCCGCTGCACCGCCTGTTCCAGTGCGTCGGAACCAGGCCCAGAGCCAGTAGGGGGCGGCGGAAGGTCGGGGGCGGGCAAGCCCTGCATGTCGCGGTACTCCACCCGGACAGGGTAGCGCGCCAGGTCGGGCGCGAACCGCGAAAAAACGGGGGCGATTGGGCGGCAGTGCGGCATGCCAGCCCGTTTTGCCGAGAAAGACGGGAAAATTACCGGTTGTCGGCGCCGGTGGCGACGATGGGCACGGCGTTTCCGTGTCGCCGTTCGTGCTGTTCCTGGCAGTCGATGCAGCGGGCGGCCCATGGTTGAGCCTCCAGTCGCGCGCGTGCAATGGATTCACCGCAGTCGGTACAGACCCCATAGACGCCTTCGGCCATGCGTTGCCGGGCGGCGCCGATCTCCGTCAGTTCAAGTTCGTCGCGCTCGCGCTCCGCATGGCGCATGTCTTCGCCGCGACGGTGCTCTG